>NZ_CACA01000267.1:0-55346 GCF_000180455.1 Kamptonema sp. PCC 6506 | reverse complement strand
GGGGAAAATTTTTCCTAATTAGCCATTAGCAATTACCCATTAGCAATTACCCATTAGCAATTACCCATTACCAATGCGCCATAATTCATCTACCAATTTCCTAGAAATAGCTGAATATATATCCATAGCGGCCTCAATCTTTGGATTAATTGCGGCTGCGGTTCTCGCTCAGAGTATTTATGCTATCGTACCCATAGTTTTATCACTTTTACTGAACCTCATTAATCGCAACAGATTACAGCGACAAACAAAGACAACAGCAGCCTCCACAACCGATCGCCTCAACCAACATAGAGCTTTAGTAGAGCAACTGATGGAACAGTTAAAAACACCAACTTTATTAGCTACCGTCAACCCCCAAATAGAAGATAACGAGCGAAATGTTGAGCCAGTAGAAAATTTACAATCTATAGTTTCAGCAATTAAGCATTTGCGCCAACGAGAAAATATTTTAGAGCAAACTATTAAACTCGTGCAAGCTGAGTTAGACATCATCAGCAAACAATTCAAGCAGCGACCAGAATTAGAGCAAATTGACAGTTTAACTACAGTAATTCTCGACTTGCAACAGTTTATTAATCAATTGCCACAGTGGGGAAATTTGCAACAACGGCAGTTAATAGAACTTCAAGCAAAAGTAGAGAATGCCTTAGCAAATTTATCTCAAGAACTGGGTAATATACCTAATCAAGTTGAGAGCGCTGTGCAACGTCAAGTGCAGGGAATTAATCAGCAAAATTTAGATCGGTAACGCCGCCAACAGGCGCGGTAAAATCACCCCCAAGATGGCGGCGTTACGTAATCGTGCGTAAGTCCTGTTTAATTAAGATTCAGACAAAACTTTGGCAGCAGCGGCAATACCGGCACCAGAACTAAAGCCTTCATAACCTAATTCTCGGAGAACTGTTTCTAAGGCAGAAATAGCGGCAAGAATATCGCGATCGCACACAAATCCTAAATGACCAATACGGAAAATTTTACCCTTCAAATGGTCTTGACCGTCAGCGAGGAGAATATCAAACCGCTTTTTCATCAGCGATCGCACTTTTTGAGCATCTACCTCTGCGGGTGGTGCCACTGCTGTAATCGCTGGACTTGCGGCCCCGTCAGCAGCCAATAAACCCAGGCCTAAAGCTTTCACCGCTGCATGGGTAGTTTTCATCAATCGCTGGTGACGTGCAAACACATTTTCTAATCCCTCCGCCTTCATCATCCGCAGAGTTACTTGCAGACCAAAAAACATATTCACTGGCGGGGTGAAAGGAGTCGTATTTTTAGCAGCATCTTTGCGGTATTTGCCTAAATCCAGATAAAAACGCGGCAATTTAGCAGTTTTATAAGCTTCCCAAGCTTTGGGACTAACGGCGACAAAACCCAAACCGGGGGGAATCATATAAGCTTTCTGAGAACCAGAAGCAATTACGTCAATTCCCCACTCATCCATCGGTACGTTAGCGGCCCCTAAACTGGTGACGGCATCGACCATAATTAAAGCTTCACCGTGAGCTTTTACGTGGCGGTTGATGGTTTCCAAGTCGTTGAGAACGCCTGTAGAAGTTTCGGAGTGGGTGATAATAACGGCTTTAATTTCTTTGTTGGTATCTGCTTCTAATTTCTCGCGAAATTTTTCTGGATCGAGGGGTTGACCCCATTCTGCGGTGATGATTTCAGCATTTAGGCCGTAAGCTTGGGCGACTTCACCCCAACGTTCCCCGAATTTACCATTATTACCGACAAGGACGCGATCGCCTGCACTTAAGAAATTAATTATCCCTGCTTCCATCGCGCCAGTGCCGGAAACAGTTAAACTTAGTACGTCGCTTTTAGTTTGGTGTAGCCATTTCAGGTTCTCAGTACACTCTGCAAAGATCGCATCAAATTCGCTGCTACGGTGGCCCATCGGGTGCTTGGCCATTGCCAGTAATGCTGCTTCTGGTACTGGCGTGGGGCCAGGAATCATCAGCATTAACTTGTTATCCATGATGTTGTCTGTCCTAATTCAATCGTTAGTAACTATAGCAATCCTAAATCAGTTTTTGCCTAAATTATCGCAACCGCTTTCAGCGGTTAGGGGCTAGGGGCTAGGGGCTAGGGACTAGGGAAGAAGAGGAAGAAGGGAAGAGAATTAAGGGTTTAAGGAAACTAGAATGTCCTAACTACCAAGAAGGTTGCTATATCGTTAAAAAACTTCAATTTATAAATTTTTAATTAAAAATTATTGATGATTGTCATAGCAATTATAATCAAAAATTCCACACTTCTTAGTATTTAATTTTTAATCTTTGAATTTTTAATCTTTAATTTTTACTTCTCCCTCAACTGACTCAGCTTTGATTTCATTGAGTGACCAGAGGTATTCTACTGGTAAGTTAGAGCGTTTGCAACTTTCTTCGAGTTGCTTTTGCTGAGCGACGGCTTTGCGGAGGGTGACTATCAGTTGTTGGACTTGTTCTTGCTGGGGAGATTTTAGGCTGACAGCAAACAATGTTTTGCGCTCTAGAAGTTGCAGTAATAGTTCATAATGTATGTGGGAAGGAAGGGGAATTTGCTCCATGAAAGGCGATCTACCTCAATTAGCGGAAGAGGGGCTAGGGGCTACGATGCTCAGGGCTAGGGAAGAAGGGTAACAAGGGAATAAAATTAGCTTGTAGGGTGGGCGCTCGCCGCCCAAAAATTGTAACTTATCGCTAATAAATGGTTGTCGGCGAGCGCCCACCTTACCTTTAATTCGGTCTATCTACTTAGTAGTCATTGCGAGTTATAAAGAGAGCAGAAATCTTACTCCTTACGATTGCTTTGCTTTGCTTACAATGAAAAATGGCGATCGCTCTTTTTTCTGCTATTAATTGCCATGACAATCGCAAGAATAGGATTGGATATTACCACCTATTACCAGAATTTTAGCTCTTTGTCAAGACTCTCAGGTGGCTGGGCGGGTAAGTTTTGTTAAAGCTTGGGCAATATCGGGCTGTTTCACTAGAGATTCGCCGATCAGGACGGCTTGAGCCCCAGCACTAACCACGAGGGCCAAGTCTGCGGGTACGTGCAATCCTGACTCGCTTACAACTAAGATATCGCGATCGCGGATTTCGCTACCCCGTGCGGCTAAAAGTTGGCTGGTAGTTTCCAGATTGACGGTAAAATCTTCGAGGTTGCGGTTGTTGATGCCTATGAGGTTTACGCCTTCTATGGTCAATACGCGATCTAGTTCTTCGAGGGTGTGAACTTCGATTAGTGCACTCATCCCCAGAGCTTTGACAATTTTGACAAAATACTGTATGTCTTTGTCAGAAAGGATGGAGGCGATTAGCAGTACGGCATCGGCTCCTCGGACGCGGGCGAGGTAAATTTGGTAAGGGTAAATCAGGAAATCTTTGCAAAGTAGGGGCACTTCAACGGTCGAGCGAACAATTGCTAAGTTATCGAAACTACCTTGAAAGAATTTTACATCGGTGAGGACGGATATGCAGCTAGCGCCGCCTTGTTGGTAGGCAAGTGCGATCGCGGCGGGGTCAAAATCTTCTCTAATTACGCCTTTACTGGGTGAAGCTTTTTTGACTTCAGCAATGACAGCGGGTTTAGTTTTGCTATGGCGCAGTGCGGCTAGGAAATCGCGGGGAGGGGATATTTTAGCTGCTTGTTTTTGGAGCTCGGCTAAGGGAGTGCGATCGCGCATCTGGGCAACTTCTATTTCTTTTTGCCAGACTATTTCTTCTAGGATGTGGCGGGGTTTGTCATCGGGTACTGCTACCTGGTAGCTGAGGTAGAGTACGGACACGGCTGGGTTGGGGCGACGGCGGCGGATTTCAATCATAGATATTTAGTTTACCAGGCGATCGCAACAGGTTTCAACGTATTTCTGGACTGGACTTTTATCGTCTGGCGGCATATTTATGTCGGGCGATCGCACTGGTTAAGTTTCGTCTGGGAATTGATGAGTCTAGCGTTGATGAGTTTGGTCAAAACTTATGCACGATCGTAGTACGACCCCTTTCTAAACGCAGTGACTTGACCTCTAGGATGGCGGCGTTACCTCAGTAATGCGTAAGTCTTGACCAAGCTGGCCCCAAATCACCCTAAAATTCCGCCCTCAACCATATCTTTACAAATCTTCATCTAAGTCTATGCCGATATATCGCGATATGTCGTATAGTAAAGAAAGTTGATTTTGGATTCACTTAGATATGTTTAGACGCTTTCGTTTTGACTTTCCGACACTTGTATCCGCAGGAGTCAGTGAAGAGGATCTATCGTTTATCAGTTATTGGTTCCAGCATGGCAAAGAGCGTGGTAGGCCTCATCACGGCCATCATGGCAAACACTTTGGGGATCAAGGATTTGGTCGTGGGTGGGGAGATGAACACCGGACTCGTCGGGGAGACATCAAATTCATCCTGCTGGAATTGTTATCCGAGCACCCGGCTCATGGTTACGATCTGATCAAAGAAATGGAAACCCGCAATGGTGGTTTCCGTCGTCTCAGTCCCGGTTCAGTATATCCAACACTCCAAATGCTGGAGGATGGTGGCTATCTCAACAGCACACAGGAAGGCGGTAAGAAGATTTACACCATTACCGATGAGGGTAGACAACTCTTGGCAGAGCGTACCCAACAGGAAAATTCAGACTCTCCTTGGGAGGCCTTCAAAACCGTAATGATGGGTAAACCCCAAGAGTTAATTGAGTTGCGAAATGTAGCAACAGAATTAGGTGCTGCTGTCATGCAAGTTGCTCGCGGTGGCAATGTGGAGCGAATGAGTCGGGTGCGCGAGCTTTTAGACCAAGCTAAACGAGATATTTATGGGATTCTTGCTGAGAAATAAGTGAGACAGTCTTCTTGGAAGCTGATTGAATTATTCCCTGCGAAATCTCCATATCTTAGGCGCGGGCACCCGCCTTCGCTTCACACACTGGCCAGTTTCAGCTTGAAACTGGCCACTTATCAATCGGTGACAATCACATTGAAAGCGGGATTACTATTTTCAGTTATTTGTTCGATAGTAAATCGCACCTCTTGTCCGTAGGAAATTTCCAGCGTATGACTATCTGGATCGCGGATATAAGCCCAATAACCAACAGGAGCGCCCCAATCATTGGGCCCTTCTAAAAGAATTCCTTCTGACTGAGCGCGATCGCAAAGTTGCTTAACTTCATCGCGACTTTCACAAGCAATACCCAGGTGAGACTGAGGCAAAAGAGATCCTTCTACTCGCTCCGTTTTAATTAACACGATGACAAATGGTCTAGTTAAATCGCTAACCCAAGCTACATCTACTTGAGACATCCGATCTATCCGACGATGGACTACTTGCATTCGAGCGTACTGGGTATAAAAGGCAATGCTTGCATCTACATCTTTAACTGCAAGTGCAATATGTGTAAAACCTAAATCAACCATAGTATAGAGCCTCTGAATTAGCTAAAAATATTGTGGTTTAGGATTTGATTTCTAAGAATCTGCAAAGTTAATCTCCTCAACGCCACCTTGTAGGGTTGCTATTAGGAGAATTAGGGACTATGAATGGGACTAGGAGAGGAGATGATTTCAGTGGGAGTTTCGTTCCAGAAAGATTTAATAAACTTTTTTACATCTGATGGCCAGAGATAAAATACTACGATGGCACCGATTAAACCGAAGAAACAACTATGAGCCACAATTTCAAATATCTTAGGATTCATATTTAAGGTTCCTCCAATAGTCAGTAGATGGTTGTATTTAATATAGCACTATTTTTTTAGAAGAGGAGCAGATCAATATCAAGATTCTAAGACAAATACATTTTGATTAACAGTGATTCTCATTCATCATACCTATTTTTGATTTCAGAAAATTAACTTCACTGTTTAGGAAATCAACTTAAATGTTGAAGATGCGATCGCGATCGCATACCTGTAACTTATTATAATCCGAGATTATCTATTAGTTTTTCTATGGCATTACTTTTTGTTTCTTTATCGGGTAGATAATCAAATACCTTCTGTAAAAGTTCTATGGACGCATTTTGAGCAAACCAATCTTCACCAGGACTTTCCTGAAGATTTAAAAAATACTTTAAACGTTCCTCTATCGCTTCTTTATCTCCTTTATCCAATTGTCCAATTCTGTCTGACCAATTTCCTTGTAAGTCTTTAAAGCAGTTAGCATCAACAGTACATATCTGATGTACTAGAGCAAAGGAATTTGCAGAAAGACCATTTTTGCTTGTAGAGTTAATCGGATATGCTGTTGGTAAACCTTTATAGGTTTCTTGTGAAGTTAATGGAATCACAGTGAAAGTTTGTATATATTCAACATCATCTTGAAATTGGTCACTTGTCCAAATAATATAAGGGTGCTCTCCTCGGAACACCCTACTGGAATTAATTATCTGGGTGCAAGAGTTAGTTTTGCATTCAATTTCCCCTGGCTCATTTAAGTCATAAATATGATTATGCCCTAGTTTGCAACGAATAGATACTCTATAGGGATTGATAAAATAAATCCAACCTTGGCGCGGTTTTTTCCCAGCCACTTGCTCACCCCAATTCACCGATTAACTTTTCTCTTTCTTTAAAAAGATTTAGCCGCACCTTTTCCTCTGGCTTATGGCTATCTTTAACCTCAAGCATTGGAGCAGTGCTATAAACGTAATCTAGTAACTGATTTACTTTATCCTGTCCTGCACCAGCCCATTCTCTTCTGATGTTGTCAAGCATTAGCTTCAGACCTAAAGGCAACTCCAAGTCATTCACATTACCCGAAGTAACAGCGAGTTTAATTAATATCGTTTCTCCCTGTAATTCTAGAGAAATATCTTTGCCATCCATTTGATTTAAAGCTGCATCTATGTCTTCGTTCCAAGGGCCATAGTGATAATAACGCCAATTTAGCTCAGTAAGCTGCTTTCCTGTCCACTTGACAGAATAAAGATCGGCTAAATACAAAAACTTGATTAACTGCGTTTTTGTGATATAGCCTTTTGTTGCATAGACAAAATACTTGATAATAGTTTCCAGCATGGGTTTCCTTATTTGTAATTAATTTTCAAAAAAAAATATGCCGATAATTGATGTTATAATTTTTTCATTCAATTTAACTTTAGTCTCCTTATAATTATCATACTATCGGAACTATAACTTGGCTACAAAGATTTATGCTTCTTATAATAATCATACTATCAGAATGGTAACTTGGCTGTGAAGATGGCGCAACTTGATATGCTATCCAAGCTGCCGATCGCAAGTGCTAAAGACTGAAATCAGCTTAAGCGCTCAAATCTGCTACCAGCAAATTCCCCTGGGAACAGACCACCCAAAACCGAGAGCCCTAACCTCTACAAAATCCCCAAAAAATCCCCCTCAACACTTGACAAAAAACACGATTTACCCATTCTGCCCAAAACAGCCCCAAAAATTATTACTCAAACTTGTAGCGCAAACTACGGGTTTTCAATTGAACCACGCAATCCTACAATGAAGGATGGCATTACTAAATGTTAAGACTGTTTCCGATCGCGGAAAAATAGCATACTAAAACAGGTACTCATGGTATCCACCGCAGAAAAAACAAACGTCGGCTACATCACCCAGATCATCGGCCCCGTTGTAGACGTAAAATTCCCCACCGGCAAACTGCCGCAAATCTATAACGCCCTCCAAATCTCAGGCAAAAACCAAGCAGGTCAAGATATTTCCATCACCTGCGAAGTGCAGCAACTCCTCGGCGACAGCCAAGTGCGGACTGTTTCTATGCTCTCCACCGACGGTCTAGTGCGCGGTATGGAAGTTGCAGACACTGGAGCTCCCATCCAAGTACCCGTCGGCCCCGCCACCCTCGGCCGGATTTTTAACGTTATCGGCGAACCTGTAGACAACCTTGGCCCTGTCGGTGCTTCGGAAAGATTACCCATCCACCGCAGCGCCCCCGCTTTCACCGAATTAGAAACTAAACCTTCGGTATTTGAAACAGGCATTAAGGTGATCGACCTTCTCGCACCCTACCGTCGCGGCGGTAAAATCGGCTTGTTCGGTGGTGCAGGTGTGGGCAAAACCGTGATTATGATGGAATTGGTGAATAACATCGCCAAGGCTCACGGTGGTGTATCAGTATTTGGTGGCGTGGGCGAACGCACCCGCGAAGGTAATGACCTCTACAAAGAAATGATCGAGTCAGGGGTTATTAACGAAGAAGACCGCAGCAAATCCAAAATTGCCCTAGTTTACGGTCAAATGAATGAGCCGCCTGGAGCTCGGATGCGTGTAGGTTTGTCCGCTCTAGCTATGGCTGAATATTTCCGTGATGTCAGCAAACAAGACGTGCTGCTGTTCATTGATAATATCTTCCGCTTCGTGCAAGCTGGTTCTGAAGTATCTGCTCTACTTGGCCGGATGCCTTCTGCTGTAGGCTATCAGCCAACTCTGGGCACTGACATGGGTGACTTGCAAGAACGGATTACCTCGACTAAAGAGGGTTCCATTACTTCAGTACAAGCCGTCTACGTACCCGCAGATGACTTGACTGACCCCGCACCGGCGACAACTTTTGCTCACTTGGACGCTACTACCGTGCTTTCTCGCGGTTTAGCTTCTAAGGGAATTTATCCAGCAGTTGACCCTCTGGATTCTACTTCGACGATGTTGCAACCTGCTGTCGTTGGTGAAGATCACTATGCGATCGCTCGTGCTGTCCAAGCTACTTTGCAACGCTACAAGGAACTCCAAGATATTATCGCCATTTTGGGCTTGGATGAATTGTCTGAAGACGATCGCTTGACGGTGGCCCGTGCCCGTAAGATGGAGCGTTTCTTGTCTCAGCCTTTCTTTGTGGCAGAAGTGTTTACCGGTTCTCCTGGTAAGTATGTGAAGCTAGAAGAAACGATCAAGGGCTTCAAGATGATTCTGTCTGGTGAGCTCGACGCTTTACCCGAACAAGCTTTCTATCTCGTCGGCAATATTGACGAAGCGATCGCCAAAGCTGAAAAGATGAAAGCTTAAGCTAATGGTTAACTGTTAACTGTTAACTGTTAACTGTTAACTGTTAGTTGTTGGTTGTTGGTTGTTGGTTGTTAATGGTTAGTTGTTGGTTGTTAGTTGTTCTTAGAATTAAAGATAGCTAATGACAATGTCATTAACAAAAATAAACTATTAACCACTAACAACTAGCTAACAACTAGCTAACTACTAACCACCAACTACCAACGACTAACCATTAACCAATAACAACTAACCAATAACCAATTTATGACATTAAAGGTGCGCGTAATTGCCCCAGATAGAACTGTCTGGGATTCTAGTGCTGATGAAGTAATTCTGCCTAGCACTACTGGTCAACTAGGTATTTTAAGCGGTCACGCTCCTTTGCTGACAGCTTTGGATACTGGCGTGATGCGCGTGCGCCCCGGTAAAAACTGGGTCGCGATCGCACTCATGGGCGGTTTTGCAGAAGTCGAAGAAAATGAAGTTACTATCCTTGTCAATGGAGCCGAAAAAGGCGAAACCATTGACAAAGAAGCCGCTCGTACAGCTTACACTGAAGCCGAAGCCCGTTTCCAAAAAGCTGATAATGGATCGGCACAAGAAAAAATTCAAGCCAAGCAAGCTCTGAAACGAGCAAGAGCACGTTTTCAAGCCGCAGGTGGCATGATTTAACAAAGTTTGAATATTTCCCAAGTTAGCCCCTGTTGAAGATAACGGGGGCTTTCTGGATTATCAAGACGAACAACGCGATTTAAGAGGGGCTAGGGGCTAGGGGAAGAAGGGGAAAAGAGGGGTTACGAGAGTTAAACAAATTCAAAGCCCAAATAAAGCACAAAATACTAAGATCAAAATTAGTAGAACTAAAGCTAATGTAAGGGTATTTTTTGTTCTCCTATTTAGCAGCAATAGTTAAGAAATTACCAAAAGCTCCGATTGTATGGTACTTTTTACCCACAACTTCAGTGGTGTAAATACTGAAGATGATTAAATTCTGGCGGTGCGTTGAATTGTCAATTAAAAGTTCTATAGTACCGCGTTCCGAAGTTAGTACACTTTTACAAGCGCCAACTAAAGTTTCTGCAAAACTGCCTAAAAATTCAGGTACGCGAGACTCTTTGCACATAGACTTTTGCAGTTCTGTTGCCATTGCGCCTGAAGCATAACTGAGATATTCTTCTCTGGGAGGATTAGTAAATCCCATCACCACAGCAACAATCGCCAGTACGATCGCGCCTTTCCCAAGATTGTGGCTAGAATTAGATGTCTCTTTGCGATCGTTAAAATCTTTATCACTAATCATTTTTACCTTACCTAGTTAAGTTGTACTTTTTTTGACTACACATCTCTGAAGACATATTTCAGGATTCAGATTACGCATGACAATATCCGTTAAATCAGCTAGTATAGCAACTGCCAAGGTGGTTAGGACGTTTTGAGTTCCACCAAACTCGCTGATTCTATTCCCTTCTTCCTATTCTTCCTATTCTTTCCCTTCTTTCCCTAGCCCCTAGCCCCTAGCCCCTAGCCCCTAACCGCCTTGGCGGTTGTAATTCCTCAGCGCGACTTATAACGGTTAATCTCGCGTTGTAACTCCTCAATTTCACGCCGCAGCGCCTCCGTTTCGCTGCTTGGTTGCTCTGATTTCACATCAACTGCACCTTCAGATACCGCCTTTTTATAGTTTCCCAAGCGAATTTGGCGATATTCTTCAGAATTTGCCCAATCCCGGAGATAGCGCAAGCGTTCCACTGGAAAAGGATGGCTCAGCATCACACCCTGTCCGCCATTGTAGAGTAAAAATTTATAAACTTGGTTGAGGTTATCTTGGTCTAGTTCTTGATAGTTATCAGATTGGCGAATAAACTCTTGCAAACTGCATTCGTGAGCGTATTTAGTGCTAACTCCCGAAATTTTCATCATCGTATTCATTACGCAGTTAATATCATCTGTCACTAGCAAAGCAGCACGGTCGGCTGATAATTCTGCCTTCCGCCGCCACTCATAAAAGGCGAAAATTAAACCGCTATTGACGATATTTCCGATACCAAAAGTGACTTCACCAATCATTGAGGCAAGGTTCATCGCCCACATCGCCATTTGAGTTAAAATTGGATGACCGCACTTAATATGTCCCAATTCGTGAGCGATAACTGAGCGCAGTTCTTCCTCATTTACTAAGTCTAAAAGACCCGTATTTAATACAATATAGGGATTATTTTTTCCGAGAGCATAGCTGTTAACTTGGGGATTTTGGGAAACAAATAAAGATGGCTCTGGGAAGATATCTAAATCTTGTACGCATTCCCTAAATATATGATAAATGCTGGCATATTGGCGCGGCCCAACTTGAATGCTATTGCCCATTAGATAAACAAATTGCGGCCGCTCATAGACGAATTCTACAAATTGGCTGGCAATCATGTCAAATCCAGGGACGCTGCGTAAGGCTTCTTCTGCTTGTCGGTCGAGGGGATGCCGAAAAGCTTCGCTAGAAATTCCAGGGTAGGTAGGCATGATCGAATTTGGGAAATTACATTAAATATATCTCACTCTTGCCTCGATCCAGCTATAATTATAAAAATTAGGGTTAAATATTCTTGAGAAATATTAACTAATTTATAGAGAAGGCTAAAGGCTGAGGCGATGACAAAAAATCGGCGGCAATTCTTGCAATACATGGTGACTGGAACGGCGGGAAGCGTGGCAATTGGGTGGCTTTTTCCCGCAGCTAGTCAAAGCGAAAATGTTGACCTGGAAAAGCTCTGTTCTTCGTTTCCCCATAATTCCCAGTGTGAAAATTATTTGCCGGGAGTAAGAGCCGCAGACAGTGAGGGAAAACCAATTGAGGTTTCTGAATTCCTTGCTGATGCGAAAGCTGGGATTCCTGTACTGGTGAAAGGATTGCCAAAAGTTGCTTATTTGGTGATTAATGAGGGGCCAAAAATTGCGGAATATGGGATCAATCCTGTGTGTACGCACTTAGGTTGTACTGTAGAGTGGAAAGCAGAGCGATCGCGCTTTGAGTGTCCCTGTCACGGTTCTCAGTTCGACTCTCAGGGACAAGTCACTAAAGGCCCAGCGAAGCGTTCCCTACCGCTGGTGACAGTGGTAGTTCAAGCAAAATCAAATCCGTTTGGTGGAAAGAAAACCTGCGATCGATCCGCGCGAAAAAATTAAAAATTAAAAATTAAAAGTTCCGAAACTAAATTCTAGCCGTTGCTGACAAATGTGCCAGATATCAGTTACAATTGTTTTCCTGGTAGAGGCGCAATTCCTCGCGTCTTTCGATCGCGTCTAACCGACAATTGGGAGGTGCAGTATGGCTATTTTACGACTAGAAGACGGTACAACTTATACTGACCTGAGCGACATTTCCCGCGAACTCGCTCAACTTAACATTCAGCTTAACCACTGGCCAGTTGGTGAAGATCCAGAAATTCGCAATTTGCTGGCACAAGATGTGCTTAACGACAGCGAGAAAGAGCAAGTTCTAGAAGCTTTAGATGGCTATTTTGAAGAACTGAAGCAAACTGCTGGCTATCATTCCCGCGATTTAATTGTACTGCATCCAGAGGTTCCCAATTTAGATACCATGCTATCTAAATTCGATCGGTGCCATACCCATGCTGATAATGAAGTCCGCTATATTGTAGCAGGTGAAGGCATTTTTGGGTTTGTGCGTCCCGGTGGCGATCAAGTGGAATTGACGGTGCAATCTGAAGAATATATCAACGTTCCTGCTAATAGCGAACATTGGTTTTATTTAACAGCTAGTCGCAGGATTAAAGCTATACGCTATTTTAATGGTACTGAGGGTTGGGTACCGGAGTATACCGATACTGAGATTCGTTCTAAGTTAGCGGCTGTTTAGAGTTTAAAGCTATTAAGAAATTGGGCAATATTAAAAATTGCCCGGTTTCAAAATTTGTTGATAAGCTTGGATGGTTTGCTGCGCGATCGCATCCCAACTGTAATACTTTCTCGCATACTCTCTCCCGTTTAACCCCCGCCGTTTGCGCTCGTCGGCATCTAGGAGTGCTATGGTAATTAGAGATGCGATCGCATCCACTTCCAGAGGCCCAACCCAACCCGCTTCAGCTTGCTGTATATCTTCCCAAATATGCACGCGATCGGAGATTACCACAGGCGTACCAGCGGCCATCGCTTCAGCTACAGCAATACCAAAGTTTTCATAATAAGAAGGTAGCACAAATAAGTCAGCATTTTGCAATAAATATGCCTTGATTTCTCCTGTAACAAATCCTGTCATTGTTGTATGTTTTACCAAGGGTGAATTTTCTATTTGTTCCTTAATTTTCATCTCATAATCTGCATCTTGGGGATTAGAACCAGCAAGGATAAAGTTAAATTTGATTCCTTGTGCTAGGATTTTTTCTAGTGCGGGAATCAGCAGATTTAATCCTTTTTTAGGTTCAATCCTGGACATAAATAATATTTGAGGAATTTGTGCGTCTACCAAGTTCAGAGAAAACTGGTTAGCAAGGGATTTAACAAATAGGGTATCAGTGCTAATTTTAACGCCCAAAGGAATTACTAAGTCTTGCGGTAACGGTATTTTACCTGCGGTAGATATTCCGAATCTTTCTGAGATTTTCGCCTCTTGTTTACTGGTGAAGTGAATAGCAGCCGCGCCTGCTAAATTAGGTCGTTCTAACAAGGCTGCATAAATTTGTTTAAGTTGCTTTTTCTTGCGTAAGTCTGCGGGGTCAAGCATACCGCAGGGACGGATAATATAGGGGAGATGATGATATCTAGCAATGGTAGCAGCAGCGGTACTTATTGGTGAGAATAGAGCATGAATATGGGCTAGATCGAATTCTTTAATATGGTTATTTAACCATTGCAATAAACTCAGAGAAAATTTATATCGACGGAAGGGCGAACAGCGGAAATAAATAATGTTATATCCGTCTTGCTGTATTGGTTGATTCAGGGGAACATCTAAGGGAGTTTGACCGATATCTCCGTTAGAATCTGTGGTGAGGATTGTAACATTAATACCTTGGTTAGAAAGGGCGGCTGATAGTCCGAGTACCATTTGACTAGGGCCGCCGTAGACGAGGGAGATTGAGGGGACAATTTGAAGGATTCGCATTTTTTAAAATCTGTTGATAGGTAGTACCTGTTGTGTTATTATAGAACAGCTAGTAACATTCACAAATTATGTTCGTTTTTATTCTCAGGAAAATGTATGTTAATCGGATTCAGCATTGGCAACTACAAATCCTTTAAAGATATTGTCACCTTCAGCATGGTAGCTTCGCCGATTACTAGCGAAGAAAAAAAGGTTGATGAAAATAATGTATTTGAAGTTAACGAACAACTAAAATTATTAAAAAGTGCAGCAATTTATGGGGCCAATGCAAGTGGTAAGAGCAATTTTGTGGCGGCTATTAAGTTTATGAGATCCTTTGTTCTGAACTCATCGAAAGAGGGACAAATTTCAGAACCTATTGATGTTGAACCTTTCCGGCTAAGTACACAAACAGAAAAAGAACCATCTTTTTTTGAAGTTGTTTTTCGCTTAGAGGGAAAAATATATAGATACGGGTTTGAGGTAAATATAAAGCAGGTTATTTCTGAATGGCTATTTTATCAGCAGAAAACAAAGGAATTTAAGCTATTTGAACGCAAGTTAGATAATTTTCAGCTTACCACTGCTTTTAAAGAGGGTAAAGGAATCACAGACAAGACTAGAAATAATGCTTTGTTCATTTCTGTTGTTGCACAATTTAATGGCAAGATAGCACAAAAAATTTTGATGTGGTTCAGAGGTTTAAAATTAATTTCTGGACTTCACGATTCAGGATATCGCAATTACACAATCCGTAGCTTTGAAAAAAAACAGCATAAAGATGATATTCTGCGCTTCGTAAAAAAACTAGATTTGGGGATTGAGGATATTGAAATTGAGACACTTACACCGATACAATTACAAATGCCATTATTTGAAGAGCTTATAGCCTCCGATCGCCGGGAGGTAAAAAAGATTAAGACAGTTCACAGAAAATACAATTCTGAAGATCAGCAAATTTCCAATGAAATTTTTGATCTTAACGATAATGAATCAGAAGGGACTAAAAAGTTGTTCTATTTAGCGGGCCCTTTGATTGAAGCATTAAAAGCAGGAGACATTTTATTAATAGATGAACTTGATGCAAGATTTCATCCATTAATTACCTGTGCGATTATCAGTCTATTCAATTCTAAGGAGACTAATCCCAACAACGCACAACTTATATTTACAACACATGACACAAATCTACTCAGCAACAACTTGTTTAGAAAAGATCAAATATGGTTCACTGAAAAATACAAGCATGGTGCAACTCATCTTTATTCTTTGGTAGAGTATAAAATAAGTAAAGATGCTTCTTTAGAAAAAGATTATATTCGTGGAAAGTATGGGGCAATCCCTTTTATTGGTGACTTAAGCCGTTTGATAGGTCAAATTAATGAGTAATAAACGTTCATCAAAAAAACGAGAAAAAGGATCGTCCAAAAACTCATATAATACCTATTTTAATAGGTCTGTTGAGACAAAAGAACAGAGAAAATGGTTTTTAATAGTTTGTGAAGGAGAAAAAACTGAACCTAACTATTTCAAAAGCTTTCCGGTAAACAAAGAGGTGATAAATCTTGATATTCAAGGAGACGGGTTAAATACAATAAGTCTAGTAGAAGAAACAATCAAGTTGAAAAAAGAGGGAGAATATAGCGCTGATAATAATGACGAGGTGTGGTGTGTATTTGACCGCGATTCATTTCCTCCACAAAACTTTAATGCTGCTATAACTCGTGCTCAAAGCAACGACATTAAAGTGGCTTATTCCAATGAGGCTTTTGAACTTTGGTACTTGTTACATTTTAATTATTATGATACTGCGATGTCTCGTAAAAACTATAAAAGTATGTTAACTAATTTATTGGGGCATAAGTACGAAAAAAACTGCCCGACAATTTATGATGAACTGAAAGATAAACAGGAAAAAGCAATTAAGCACGCAAAACGGCTTTTGGAGGCATATAATCCGCCCAAACCTGAACAGGATAATCCTTCAACAACAGTACATTTGCTAGTGATAGAACTAAACAAATTTATTCACTGACTATTAATCCATTAAACAACAGTTAAATTATTTAACATTCTAACAAATCCTGATAAAAATCTAACAACTGCCTAGCCAAGGCGTGATTAGTATAATGAACCATCACCCTTTCATAACCCTGCTTACCTAAATCCGCCGCCAACTCCGGCAGTTCCATCAATTGTATCAAACAATCTCGCAAAGCCTCTACATTTCCCTCTGGAAAAACTAACCCTGCATCCCCAATTACATGAGGAATTTCCCCACAATTAGAAGCAATTATCGGAACTCTACAAGCCATCGCCTCAATTAAAACATGACCGAATTGTTCTTTCCAACCAACAGCAGTTAAAGTTTTAAACTTATAACTCGTCTCTGATGGCAATACTAATACGTTCATTAAGTTAATATATTCGGGAACCTGATTGTGAGAAACACTTTCTACCCAGATTAATCTGTCATTTATTCCCCATTCTATTGCTTTATCAACTAGATGCGATCTCAACTCTCCCCGCCCCACTAAAAGCCATTTCCAATTACGTTCTTTTAAACTAGCTAATGCTTTAGCCAGCGTCAACAAACCCTTTTCTTCCACAAATCTACCCACAAATCCTACCACAAAATCTGTAGACTTAATCCCCAATAAATCAGACAATTCAGCATTTTTAGAAGCAGGGATAAATAAGCTTTCATCTACGCCTAACTGTGGCATCACTTTAATTGTCTCTTGGTATCCCCGCTGACGCAATATTTCAGCCCCAGCTAAATTTCCAGCAATAATTCCGTCAGTATACTTAAGGTTATAAGCTTCTAATAAAGAAACTGGAAACTTTAATTTATAAGGCAGATTCCACCAAGTAAAAAATATATTCTTTGCCTTCAAACCTAGCAGTTTATTGAGTATAATTAACTGAGTGTAGGCAAGAGACTTTGAACCCTGTTCTACTTGGATGATTTGCGGTTTAAACTGCCGCAATAACTTAATTAAATCTGTACCAAATGTGAGTAATGCTTGATTATTTTGACTAAAATTTGACAGCGGTACTACCTTAAATGAACCTTCCTGATAAAATTGTGTCTCAATAATCTGATTTTGCACTCCTCCTGGCTTCCAACGTCGCGGTACGACAATTATCACCTCAATACCTGCTTCTAGATTGGCTAAAATCTTGAATTTTTCACGGTTTATATCTACAATGTAGGTGTGACTGACAACTAAAATTCTCATCTTTTAGTAATAGGTGATTGGCAAGGTTACTTGCCAACTAAGTAGTCGGACATAATTAAACGTAGGGTGGCGCTCGCCGCAACAAGCCTGTAAATCATAGCAGAAGATAGTTGTAGGCGAGCGCCCACCTTACAATTACAATTTGCTCGCTAATTGCGTAACCTAGAGTAAATTTGGCCATCAGTCCAAAGGGACATAATTAATGTGAAAATAGCGCTAATAAACCCAAGTATGTAAAAAAATAATCGAGTTATAATCTTGATCGGAGAACCGCTTTTACAGCAAGGCGGATGTCCTAAAACGTGACAATCAAATAACTTGGCAAAAAATCGTAAATTTTGAACAGGCGTTAAATTTTTTAACCCCATTAGGAAGTGATTGTGATAGAATGTAACTTGATAGTTGATCGAACGCTGACTAATATCGTGACAGCCGCCAGTCTCTTCTCCTAAGTGAATTAAATAGGCTTCTGGCTCGTACCAAATTTGATAACCTATAGCTTGTAACCTCAAACAAAAATCCGACTCTTCCCGCACTGCACTACCCATAAATCGCTCGTCAAATCTTAATCCGTGTTCAATAAAAATCTCCCGACGAAAGGACATATTGCAGCCTCTAGCTGATAGTACTTGCTGGGGTTTCACTGTATGTACTAAGTCAATATGATACCAGCCAATACCTGCATCCATTGCTTCTGTTGGCAAATATTCTATTCTTAAGTCGCCCCCAGAATCATCTAATTTCATTCTATCAAAAACTCGCCCTGCTACTGCTCCGATTTGTGGTTTTTCTAAGTAGTTACGAGCATGATTTTCTAGAAAACTATCTGGTAATTGTACGTCATCATCAATAAATAAAATTATATTCCCAAATGCACGCTCTACTGCATAGTTACGAGCTCCAGGTAAACTCGCCCAATTAACTCGAAACCAGCGGATTTTACCTGTGTCTACTAATTCTTTTAAATAGGATTGAGTCTCGTCTTCGTGGCTGCGAGTTTGGTCTACTACTAAGACTTCAAAATGGGGGTAATTTTGTTTGACTACATCGGCTAATGTATCGCGCAAATGTACTTCGCGGTTGTATGTTGGTATGACAACAGAGATGGGAATGGGGAATTTATAATTGGAAATTGGTAATTCGTAAGGGTTCATTGTTATATTTTGGTAATTGCTAATGGCTAATGGCTAATTGCTAATGGCTAATTGCTAATCGCTAATCGCTAATTGGTACTTATTTTATAACCCTTCTTGAAAAGCAGACTTGATTGATTCTTTTAAAGCTATAGTCCGACTGGGGTTGAAACCTCCGCCTCATAGTGAAAGCAAAAAAATTCTTACCCAGCCTGTGATTGAGTCCTTTATTAACAATGGTGAAATATCTCACACGACTTATACGCTGGACTAAAGAAACCGGGTTTTTTAACAAATCTCTGGGTTCTAACGAAGTATTTTCGTAAAAAAACCCGGTTTCTAGGCCCCAATTAGCAATTAGCGATTAGCAATTAGCAATTAGCAATTAGCAATTAGCCATTAGCCATTAGCCATTAGCAATTAGCCATTAGCAAAAGGCGATATGTTGCTGGACTGCTACCACTAAATTTTCCGTCCAATGGTTTACTAATTCGTCACTGGCTGCTTCTACCATAACTCGAATTAATGGTTCAGTACCAGAGGCGCGGACGAGGACTCGTCCTTGTTCTCCCATTGCCTTTGTAGCGATCGCGATCGCACTCTGCAAGGCATCGCACTCTTGCCATCTCATCCGTTTCTCTCGGTCTTCAACTCGGACATTGCGTAATAGTTGCGGGTAGGTTTGAAAGCTACCATCCACTAATTCTGCTAAAGATTCTCCCGACTTGCGAACCAACGATGCTAAATGCAAAGCGGTTAACAAACCGTCGCCGCTGACACCATAATGAGGGCAGAGAATATGACCGGATTGTTCGCCCCCCAATTTCGATCCTGTACGTTCCATTTCGGCGTGGACGTACTGATCGCCGACGGAAGTTCTAATTAATTTGCCGCCTGTTTGTTCCCAAGCACGTTCAAATCCTAAGTTAGCCATTACTGTAGAAATAATCAAATTTTCCGGCAATTTCCCGGACTGGCGCAACCTTTGGCCCCACAGATAAAGAATATAATCGCCGTCAACGGGTCTGCCTTTGGTATCAACGGCTAAAACTCTGTCAGCGTCGCCGTCAAAGGCAAATCCTAAGTCTGCTTGATGTTCTAAAACTGCTGCTTGCAGGCAATTAAGATTAGTTGAACCGCAGTTAACATTAATGCGATCGCCATCGGGATTGTTGTGCAAGCAGATAACTTCTGCCCCCATTTCGGCAAAAACTTCGGGGGCGATATGGGCGGCGGCCCCCCAAGCTAAGTCTAAAACAATTCGCATTCCTTGCAAATTCACTTCTGGCAAGAGCGGGCCGTGTAGCGATGCGGCGTAATCTTTGATTAATTCCGATCTGTGGTAGTGGTGTCCCCAAACGGAGCTCGCGATCGCGACATTTGCCCCACCCCTGATTCCGGCTTCAATTTGTTGCTGTACTGCTGAAGGTAGTTTGGTGCCCCCCGGCCCGAAAAACTTAATGCCGTTGTCCTCTGGGGGGTTGTGGGAAGCGGAAATCATCACTCCGCCTACAGCATGGGAAACGCTGGCGAGATAGGCGACGCAGGGGGTGGGGCATAGTCCCAAGTTCCATACTTCTAAACCGGCGGCGGTTAAACCTGCTGACAAGGCCATTGCCAGCATATCGCTGGAGTTTCTACTATCTTGGCCAAGAATGACTGGGCCCGGTTGGGAAGCGCGATCGCGCAACACTTGGCCCGCCCAAAAACCGATTTGCAACGCTAAGGGGGCCGTTAATAATTCCCCAACTTTGCCGCGAATGCCGTCTGTCCCGAATAGCGGCGTATTCGGTAGGGATATACTGTTTGCTGCGCCTACAGTTTCTATGCTTTTAGCTGGCTGTAGCGAGTTAGCAGCTTTAAGCTGGTAGCTGCGACGGCGCGAAGGTGTCTGTACCATAATCACTCCTCTAAACAATCACACACACACACTGGAGGATAACATTTCCGGACTCTAGATATAACGTTTAATAGTAATAGCGGTTGCCTGACCGGTTTTTTCCCAGCTAAATTGGGCGGATCTAGCTAAGCCAAGGCTGCGAAGGCGCGATCGCAATTCCAAACTATCAGCAATTGCCTGCATTGCCTCAGCAATTTCGCCAATATTGTAAGGGTTTACTAACAATGCCGCATCGCCTACGACTTCTGGCATCGAGGAAAGGTTGGAAGTAATCACGGGTGTACCGCAGGCCATTGCTTCGAGGGCCGGGAAGCCGAAACCTTCCCACAAACTGGGAAAAATAAGTGCGATCGCCTGATTAATTACTATTGGCAACTCAGCCGCAGGAACGTAATCTAAAAATCTTACCTGTTTCTCTAAACCTAATTCTACAACCTGAGCTTTCAGTTGTGGCGTATAAAGTCGATCGCCGGGGCCCGCCAGCCACAGTTCAAGATCGGATTTATGCGGCAAAGTGGCAAAAGCAGAAATCACCCGCTGCAAATTTTTATAATGGTCATGACGACCGATATAAAGGAAGTAATTGCTAGTTGGCAAATCGAGAAAGCGAAATTTATCGGGATTGTAAGCCAAAGGAATAGGTGTAATTTTATTATCCGGTATTTTGTAGAAATCTGCAATATCTTTGGCTGTCGCTTGCGAGTTACAAATTATATGTTCTGCCTGGGATAATACTTGTGGTATATAGTAGCGGAAATAAGCCGTTAAGCGCGAAAACCGTTTAGGAAAGCGCAAAGGAATCAGATCGTGGGCCATCGCTACGTAGCGGCATTTAGAAAATAACGGTGCTTCAGGAAGGGGGGAGAAAAGTAAACTTGCTTGCTGGTTTTTATAAATTTGCGGTAGTTGAAATTGAGTCCATAATAAGCGTCGTAAGTGTCCCTTACTTCCTTGGGCAGGAGTCATGTTATCGGGAACTGGATAGCAGGTATAACCTGGGATTGAATGGGAAACTAGGAGGGTAGGATTGAGAGATTTTAGGTAGGGGAAAACGTTAGTTGCGTAAGTGGAAATTCCTGTAGGTTCTGGAATTAGGAACGAGAGATTAATCAGCAGTGGATTGACCATACTTATAAATAGTTAGATTCAACATTTGTAAGGTCGCCTTCCAGACGGAAATTTACCACCTGGAAGGCGGCGTTATGATTTTTTTACAATACATTAATACCCCTTTTAACTCATTAACAGATATCTTATTATTAGTTGGCAAAGAAATCAATGCTGATACCGTTATCCGACTCAACCTATAAAGTAATACCAATTTACTCGTATGTTTTTCTAAAGTCAAGAGATAACTATAAGTGCTATGTTTAATCTTTGCATCTGGCATAGTTACCGTAATAGACGAAGGCTGATGAACCACAGATATTTCTTTAGTTAAACCGATAATATGTCCCTGTTTAGCATAGCGTCTACAAAAATCAAAATCTTCATAATATAAGAAGTAATCCTCATCAAATTGAGGACAGCAACTAAAATTTCCTAAGTTAATAATTAAACTACAACCCGTTACCCAGGTCATTTCTATATAAGGCAATACCTCTAATTCAGGTGACAAACAATTATCAGCAATAATTGTGCCATTGTCCGCGAAAAATTGCCCATTCCCAAACCAAATTTTACCCGTAGGCTCGTAAACTATTGTACCTAAGATTGAAACCTCTGGATAAGTCTCAAAGAACAGCGATGCTTGCTTAACAGAACTTTCCACCAAATAAGCATCAGGGTTAATTAGCCAGATAATAGCTTCTGAATTTTGACTATAAATCCAGTTTAAACCTAAGTTACAAGCTTTCCCAAACCCTAAATTATCCCCAGCCTCAAGAATGAATATAGATTCAGACTTGAGGCTATGAATTGAGTCATCATCAGGAGAGTTATTAACGATAATAACTTGAGAGTCAATATCCCGATCTAGGAGAATAGAACTAACTAACTTTTCTACAAGTGAAGTTGAATAATAATTGACAGTAAGAAAGTAGATCACGTCAGTTCAATTAGACTATCATCGCCGATCATAAACCGTAGAGCTTTAGGGCGTGCGGGGGCAGGAATTAGTTGAGCACGTTGTCCAATTACACTATCAACAATTCGCTCCTTAATACCAACAATTTTAGCTGATTGTAATATTACACTATGTTCCAGGTCAGCATCAATTAAAGTTGCGCGATCGGCAATACTACTGTAAGGGCCAATGAAAGAATTTTCTATGTGGCAGTTTTCGCCAATAACAACCGGGCCGCGAATGGTAGAATTAATTATCTGACTGCCTTTGCCAATTTGTACCCGTCCAATGATTTTAGTGGTAGCGTCTATTTCTACTTCTACTGCTGGAATTATACAGCTATCTAAGATGATTTGGTTAGCACTTAGCAAGTCATCTTTTTTCCCAGTATCCAACCACCAACCATCTAAATTGCAAGCTTCTACTCGCTTTCGTTCGTTGATGAGTTGTTGAATAGCATCTGTGATTTCTAGTTCCCCGCGAGGAGAGGGTTCAATTTGCGAGATTGCATCGTGAATAGTCTTAGAAAAAAAGTAAATCCCCACGAGTGCTAAATTAGATGGTGGCACTTTTGGTTTTTCTACTAATTCTAAAACGCGCCCGTGTTCGTCTACTGTAGCGACACCAAAAGCACTAGGATTAGTTACAGGTCGCAGTAAAATTAAAGCATCAAGATTGTTATTTTTAAAAGTCTGCAAAAACGGGTCAAGCTGACTTTGAATTAAGTTATCTCCCAAATACATAATAAAGGGAGAATCTCCTAAAAATGGCTGAGCAACTTTAACAGCATGAGCGAGTCCAGCAGGTGTTTCTTGGAGAATATAGGTAATTTTAGCACCGAAGCGATCGCCATTTCCAGTTTTAGCCTTCACCTCTTCCCCAGTCTCAGGACTAATAATAATCCCAATATCTGTAATCCCAGCCGCGACAATTCCCTCAATTCCATACCAAAGTATCGGTTTATTTGCCACTGGTACGAGTTGTTTTGCACCTGTGTAAGTTAGGGGACGGAGGCGCGTACCTTTACCGCCAGAGAGGATTAATGCTTTCATATTTTCCAGGTAATAGTATCAGTTTGAGTGCGTGACGCTGATCGGGTTAACAGGTTCCCCAAGTTCATATTTTCCCACAGATTAGGACAAAATATCACTTGATTTTAGCCAAAATTACCGTCCAAGGTAAAGGGGACTTTAGTTTAATAATCTCAAATTTGGTTTGCACTAATTTTATAAATCCTCTTTTTGACCAGTGTTGAATGTGTCCGGGACTGTTCCCAAATTGAGAAAAGTGAGCTCCCCGGATAAAGTTTAATGTTCTAAATATCGGCTCTCGCGGTACACTCAAAAGGCAGTAAGGTGAAGCAACGTTGTATAATTTTTCCAGTCCCAGCATCGGATTGTCTAAATGTTCTAAGACTTCGCAGCAAACAACAATATCCGAATGGTCTGTTTCAGGCGTTAACTCATAGATATTCTTATTTTCAAAAGAGACGCGGGGAGAGGAAATAGCATCTTTGGCAATATTCAAGATCGTATTAGATATGTCAGTACAGTGAATTTTAGCCTCAGTGTTGTCAACTAAAACTTTAGTGATATGACCTTCTCCACATCCGACTTCTAAAATAGTTTGAGGATTAATTTGTTTGACCATTTCAGCAATTGTGTCAGCAAAATGCTTTAATAATAATTGACCTATCGGATTTCGCATCTGATATTTATTCGATCCTGTTCCGACAACAATACCATTTTCAATCACAGGACTTTTCTGCCTTTGCTTAATCATTAAATACCTCTCTTTTTTCGTAACGCCGCCCTCTGGGCGGTTTAATTAATTACCGCCCAGAGGGCGGCGTTACACTAATTTTAACAATTTTGATCGAGAACTTCCGCAATCTGCTTGTCTACATAATCAGCATCGACATTGCGAGTGATTAACTCTGCTAAGATTCCCAGAGATATCAATTGTACTGATAATATTGTACACAAAATCCCAAAAAATAGAAGAGGGCGAGTGCCGATAGGCCCTAAGTGCATACCACCTAAGTTCAGAAACCATACTATTATTAAGTAAGTCAGCGATAGAAAACCAATTGAACCAAAAAATAATCCTAATCCCCCAAATAAATGACCTGGTTTGTGTAAATAGTGAGTTGTCGCTAAGACAGTTAAAAGGTCAATAAATCCCCTTGCGTAACGTTCCCATCCATACTTTGAGTAACCGTGTTTTCGGAAATGGTGTTCGACAATAACCTCACCAATTTTAAAACCTAGATTGTTCGCTAAAACCGGAATATAGCGGTGCAATTCGCCGTAGACTTTGATAGAATCCAAAACTTCTTTACGATAAGCTTTAAATCCGCAATTTATATCATGCAATTGTACACCTGTCAGGATTGACGTAACTGTATTAAACAGCTTCGATGGTAAGGTTTTAGAAAGCGGATCGTTCCGTTTTTTTCGCCAACCAGAAACTAAATCGAATCCAAATTCTAAATGCTGTAAAAAGTTAGGAATTTCTGCGGGATCGTCTTGTAGATCCGCATCTAGGGTAAAGATAATTTTACCCGTTGATTTGCGGAAACCAGCGGAAAGGGCAGCAGATTTTCCAAAGTTACGTCGTAACTTAATCGCCTTAATTATACTAGGATGTAACTCAACTAACTTGGTAATTTCTATCCAAGAACGATCGCGACTACCATCATCTATAAAAATGATTTCGTAATTATCAATTCTTTCTTGTAACATTACCTCACTAATTTTATCAAACAAGATTTTGAGGGTAGCTTCTTCATTGTGAACGGGAATCACGAAGCTAAGTTGTTTTGGTAAAGTGTTATTGCTAATCAAGGTTAATTCTTCTGTAAAAATTGGGAATTACGCAATGCTATCCAACCTTCGCGGTTTTGAAATGAGGTATAAGCTGTCAACATTTTATCTGCCGATGATATCTCAATATATCCCCTCCAAGCCGAGAATTCGTAGGATGGGCCAAATATTTTAACTAAATCTGGACGGGGAAAACCTGACATGGCAAAACCTCTGACAACATTTTCTTGATTGAGAATGGCGATACATTTAACCTTATTTTCTGGATCTCCCACCCAACCTATGACTCTAGCTGCTGTGGGTGTAAATTTAGTCACTGTATCGAAATATCCCGGCACTCCATCTTTGGGTGATGATAGCAAATTAGGATTGATTTTTTCATCTATTGCTGCACAAAAGTTATGCTGTTTAACATCGCGATTAAAAGGAACTAAATTGTTAGCTTTCAAGGCATCAACCAACCCAATAAAAGCTGCTGGTTTGTTGCCTACTCTTTCTTTAATCAGGCTGACATCAGTTATTCCTAGCTGAAGTGACAGTGCTACTAATGGCTGATAAGTTGCTCTATATGCGATCGCATCTGCCGTCTGTCCCCCTATCCTATACATTGAAATAATAGCAAAAGCCACAACTGCTAGTAGAATTATCAGCAAACGCCCTTGAATTTTAGCAATTAATTGCCATTCCCACAGCCACAATGTTGTTAGTATAATTAAGCTCATCCAGAATAGAGCAGGCAGAGAAGCATAGCGAGAGGCTGTAGCCTGTTCTACACCAAATCCCGAACGGCTGACAGCGGCCATAAATGCAGTTGCGATCGCATAAATTTGAATAGATAGCCAAGGCACCCATTCTATCCGATTAGGATATCTTTTCGACAACAGCCAGTAAACTCCAAAAGCTGTGGTAGCGATCGATCCCGCTATCCCAATTATCAACGAAATAGTAACGTTTTCGCTAAAAATACCTCCTAAATAAACTGGAATATAGGCGATCGCATCGGCAATGTTGAGCTTAGCTAAGGACGGGCTAGTTGAGGGAGTTTTGTATGTGAGAAAGTAAGTACCCACAACTAAAATAGCAGCAGTAATATATGAAATAATAATTTGGCGAGACAACCTTAGTAGCACTGGGAAAATACACAAAACAGGCCATAATGCCAGCGATGTGCTGTAACTTATAGAGGCTAATAGCGCAGAAATAATGCTGCTAATTGCCCATTTAATATACTTTGGTGTAGAGATATCTCCTTCGTCTATTGCCATCACCCGCCGGGGGTTAAAACCCCCGTCTAATAGCCGAAGTCCTCTAAAGAGGACTAAAGATTTATATTGTTTTTCAGTCCTCTTCAGAGGACTTTCGCTATTAGACGGGGATTTTAATCCCCGGCGGATATTGGAAACAGCGAGAGATGATGTTTCCGCAATTTTTGTCAAGCAAAACATAGAAGCTATCGCAAATAAATTAGCACCTATCCATGGCACACCACTAAAGCCACGCATCCAATTGTGGGCAGCAGCAGGTGTGAAATTAAAGATAGAAATACAGAGAATCAAGAAGATAAAGAGAAATGGTGATTGCCGCATCCTTAAAGGTAGCATCGCAATTAGTATATGACACTGAATCCAAGCAAAAATCCAGGTAATTAAGGATAAGCCAATATTTGAACCTTTGGTAACAATAATATTAAGGGCGTACAAAATTGAGGGAATCAGTAGAAAATGCTCGTTTGCCCGAAATATCCAGTTGAAAGGATTAGTAGATAAGCCCTCAACTGAATAAAAATTCCAAGTAATCCACCAATAGTCAAAATTAGATAACTCTCCTGACTGGGATATCAAGTACAAAATATAAGCCGCTGGTATCAAGATAGCAATAATTGCTGAGGCAATCAAAAGAAACTGTGAATTCTGTTTCATCTCGCCTCTCTTGCTAACATTTGTCTGAGTCCTTCCCGCCAGTGTGGGGGATGACTCCCCAAAACTGCTGATATTTTTGTAGACGAAAGAACAGAATAAGCGGGGCGTTTTGCGGGTGTCGGATATTCAGGAGTGGTAATAGGAATTACGCGCTTTACTTTAAGGGAGAATCCTAGTTGTTTCGCTTCTTCAAAAATGGCGACTGCAAAATCATACCAACTAGCAACTCCGCTGTTAGTGTAATGGTAAGTCCCGAAAATTTCAGGTCTAATACTGGAAGTAATTTGAGATATTGCCGCCGCAAGATCGCCAGTCCAAGTAGGACTTCCTATTTGATCTGCTACCACCCGAATTTCTTCCCGATCCTTTCCTAATCTCAGCATAGTTTTGACAAAATTGCCTTTGCCACCATTACCATAAACCCAAGCTGTTCTGATAATAATGTGTCTATCTAAAGCCTTGATAATTGATAACTCGCCAGCTAATTTAGACTTACCATAAACACCCAAAGGGTTAGTAGTATCTGTTTCGCAATAAGGATAACCCTGGCTACCACCAAATACATAATCTGTAGAAATGTGAATTAATGTCGCTCCTAATTTTTCACATTCTTCTGCTAGAATGCCAGGGGCAATTCCATTAACAGCATTTGCCAATTCTGGTTCGCTTTCGGCTTTATCTACAGCAGTGTAAGCAGCACAATTGACAACTAAATTGGGTTTAATTTCTCCCATTAATTGGTGGATGCTGTCTGGTTGGGATAAGTCGAAGAAAGTGCGATCGCCAGCAATAACTTCACCTGCCGATAATAGGATTGGTTCCAATTCTTGAGCGAGTTGTCCGCCGCTACCTGTAAGTAAAATTTTCATTATGAGAAAACTTCCGCTGTTTTCAAAGTTTGTCCCGATCGATCTTTTGCCGATAATATAGGTGTCGCATCTCCTAGCGGCCACGCGATCGCTAAATCGGGGTCATTCCACAGAATACACCTTTCGTGTTCAGGTGCATAGTATTCTGTAGTTTTATATAGCACCTCCGCTACCTCCGAGACAACTAAAAAACCGTGAGCAAACCCCGCCGGAACCCACAATTGCCGCTTATTTTCGGCACTTAGCAAATAGCCAACCCATTGCCCAAAAGTTGGAGAATTTTTCCTAATATCCACCGCCACATCAAATATTTCTCCCATTGCTACTCTTACTAATTTACCTTGAGGTTGCTGCATCTGATAATGAAGGCCTCGTAGGACATTTTGAGCTGATTTAGAATGATTATCTTGCACAAACTCGGCTTTAACTCCCGTTTTTTCGGCAAAAGCGCGATGGTTGAAACTTTCAAAAAAGAACCCGCGATCGTCACCAAAAACGCGAGGTTCAATTATCAAGACTTCTGGTATTTCAGTAAATACAATGTTCATGATTCTAGAAGAAGTGGTAAACTGAGTAGCAATCCTAATAGTATCAGGCTTTAGGCATTTTTGACGCAACACTGCATTTTTAGGCAGCGGCAATTCACCGTAACCAAGTTACCAAAGTTATTTTAGTATGAAACCAGACGAATATCTAAAAAAGTTGTATGCCAATCGTTTTGATGCCAAACAGATGCGATCTAAACTTGGACTCTGGAAAATTTTAATTGACGATTTTTTACAAAAATATGTTTCCTCCGATTCTAGTATTTTAGATATTGGGGGAGGTCACTGCGAATTTATCAATCAAATCCAGGCCAAAGACAAATACTTAATCGATCTCAATCCTGATTCTCAACTATTTGCCAATACTGATGTCAAAGTGCTTAACTTGGATATTTTAAGTGTAAATCAACAAAAATTACTGGCTTACGAATTTGATATAATTTTTATTTCCAATTTTTTTGAACATCTACGCAATAAAGAAGAGCTAATTGAAATTCTCTCCTTTTGTTTAAACTCTCTCAAACCCCAAGGATCTCTCTTAATCGTTCAACCCAATTTCAAATACTCATTCAAAGAATATTACGATTTTATCGACCATCAATTACCCATAACTCATCTATCACTTAAAGAACTTTTACAAACCGTAGGTTTTAAAATAGACTTAATTATACCGAGATTTTTACCATTTTCCACAAAAGGCAGACCAGCCTCACCTCTGCTTCTAAAAATTTACCTAAAACTGCCCTTACTTTGGCAATTTTTTGGAGGACAAATGTTTATCAAAGCTTCCAAAATTTTCACTCCTCCTCCACTATGATTTTAGCACTACCATTTAACTTAACAAACTCCTTACCGTCAGGATTATACACCCAAGCGTTGATTGTTGTTTCGCCAATTGGAAGATAATTAGCTGACAATGTGATTCCCCATCTCGCTTGCTTGTAGCGATTAGAGTTTAAAGCCTTGGCAACATCATTACTATCTAAGTTTACATAAGCGCTGGCAAATAAAGATTTCTGATTGTTGTAGGAAAACAACGCGATTTTTGGCTGTTCCAATTTATCAGGCAAAATCGCCCACCCAGCAACTCGTAATGTACCGCTTTTTTTGATAATCAATGGCTTTTCTGTTGTCGGTGGATTATCAATATAACCGTAAATTTTATTAGGGTTATTAGTAAAAACTACATCTTTTGCTAATTTTCTAAAACCTATTTTATCAATAATTTTTGCTCCTTCCCTCACTAATTGCGTTTTTTCAGTCATTACCCATAAGCAGCTATCGGGTGAATTATCGAAAAAAATTGATGATTCTAGATAGTTGATTAACTCTAAGCAAGTTTTACTGCCTTGTCTGTAAGAAAGTGCAGCTTGAGATTGCGCGATCGCTTGTTGTGAATTAAGAAATATTATACAGATTAGGATTCCAGCAAATACTTTATATATAAGTTGTGACAGCCTTACTTTTACTATATGATTTTCTTTGTTAAACAGTAGCCATAACTGAATTATAGCAATCAATAAAAATATCGAAACTGTTGTATATCTTGACGATTCTATAGCATGATTAGCTCCAAATCTTGCCCTCCCAACCGTAATAAAAATAGCAGATAAAACTGAAAACAAACCTAGCGATAGCCAAGGCGCAGCATCGCGATCGCGATCGTAGTTTGCTGTAATAAAATTTTTGATAAAATGAAATACAAAAAATACAAAAAGTAAAAATATGATTAAGCCTACTAAGCCAGAGATAACAGGTAAACGTACAATTGGAGAACCCAATAGATTAAAAAAATAGTTTACTGTAACTAGCGGTTTTTCCAACAGTGAGATAATACTAAGCTGACGCTTCGGATGATAATCAATAAGATATAAGGTACAAGTTCCTACAAACAGGAGTATCCAGATCGACAATCTTTTTCTTATCTGTGCAATACTTCCCCCAACAGCAACAACAGAAGGGATTACAGCCAACCAAGATAATAAACCCTGTGCCAGTGAGAAACTAGCTATTCCACAACATATAGCAGCAATAGATAATCTAAAGTTAGGCAATAATTTACTCTCGAAACTCAGAATAAAAATGGCAATCGTCACGCATAAATTTACTAAAAACCAAGCCAGTTGAAACCCCCATAGCCAGTTTTCATGCTGAACCAAAGAGAACACCCACAGGCAAGTTAAAAGATTAGCTAAATGAAACAAACTATCCCCTCGATTCTTAGCTTGACTGGAGGATAACTTGTACATAGCAGCAAAAGTTACTATAGAAAAACAAATGCTTAAACAAATTTCATAATTAATGTTCCAGTTAGAAATAAAAGCTAAAATTGTAATAATTATTTTTGGGAATACAATTCGGTGGTTGCTATGTAAAGCCCAAAAATCTTCAAAAGTTGCATTGCCAACAGCTACTTTATCAAAAAGACTAACTAATCTCCATTGATCGTGGACAGGAAAATTGACGCTAAAACTAGCTACAAACCCCATCAGTAAAGCAAGTGGAATCAGATAGATAATCAATAAAGCAGTTTTTTTCATCAGTCTGCGTTGCACCCTTCGATCGTAACGCCGCCCCCGGCGGTTATTTACCACCAGGTGACAGCGTTACGATGGTCTCCCTAATTATCAATTCAAAACCTCAGAGTCAAACCTGAAAACATTACTTGACGTTCTTGAAAGTATCAAGCTTTCCGGTAAACCTGTCAACAAACATCTGCAAGACACTACGCTTGCCGATATTAATATTAGAACTAACAGCCATTCCGGTCTGCAAGGCAACCTCAACTTGATTTTCCTTACCCTTGTTCAAAGTAAAATTTTGACTCTTCAACTTGATTGTAGTTTTGAAGGCATAGTATTTGCGAAGTTCAGTAGGGGCTTCAGCATCCTTACTAATCTTTGTAACTTCACCCTGTACCGTGCCAAACTCCATCGCTGGGAAAGCTTCAACATTAACCTCTACAGGTACGCAGTCGTAGGCATTTAAATCTAGTTTTTGCCTATTTACTTCCTTTTCAGGGCAAATACAGGCTTTCCCTTTTTCACAATCAATCTTCTCTCCATCTAATTCTTTGCCGTTATATTTTTCCAACTTTTCCCGTTTCCGGCGCAAGGAATCCAAGACCAAAGCTACATTACTGTTTTCCAGATAAACTACTGCTTCAATCCCATTTTCATCAGGCAGAATTTTTAGCAGTTTCTCAGTTTGTTGTGCTTCATAGTAAGCCTCCTTACATCTTTGCGGCCGAGGTTCCCCTGGCTTAATCACAGAGGTAATCACGTATTGACAGACATCATCATTCTTCAGCTCTAATTCAGCTTTCTCTTTCGATGAAGGTTTGAGATCGTAGATAATCCCCGATATAGGAGCCTTCATTAATTGAGTGTCGCGAGTTTGTTGAGCCTTTTCCAACTGAGCGTTTACCTCAGACAGTTTTTTCTGGTTTTCGAGTTTTAATCTACTGAGCTGAGAATCGCTACTGGCAATCTGTTTTTGGTTGTCAGCAATTCTGGTGTAAAGCTCTCTAGCCCAGGCATCTTTAGTATTTTGCAACTGTTCCTGTGCGCGGTTAATTGACTCTACAATGCGTTCTTGTTCCCCCTTCTGGCGCTCTATCTCTGCTTGAATTTTCTGGAACTCACCTTCGCGGGCATTGATTTCACCTCTGCGCGAATTGATTTCACCTCTGCGGGTGTTAATTTCGCCTCTACGCGAATTCATTTCACCTTCGCGTTGCTTAATTTGATCTTGCTGTCTGAGAACTTCACTTTCACTTTTCAATACTTCTTGATCTTGGCGTTCTTTTTGAAGTTCCGCGATCGCACCTTCTTGCACCAGTGGGGCAAGCCGATCGAGAATGTTTTTCTGTGACTTAAACACCTCTTGAGATTTCGTTAATTGTTCCTGAGCCAATCTTCTTTGCTGCTCGGCAGATTTTAATTGCTCTTGGGAATAATTTAATTGCTGCTCGGTATTTTCTAATTGTTTCTGAGCATAATTTAATTGTTGGTTGGCTATTAGCAATTGATCTCTAGCTGCTGTTTCAGCATCCACAGCCTGCTTCAATTGTTTTTCCAATTCCTGAACCTGTCCTTGAGCCGCTGCTACGCGAGACAGATATTCAGAGCGATAGTTAATGTAAAGTCCTTGTTGACTTTGGTCAAAACTGCCGCCACCTCCTCTATTTAGGTACAGCTCATCAATCAGGGCTTGCAAAACTTGATTTTGCGAAATTAAGCTCTGCCGATCCTTAATACTTGATTCGAGATTAGATGGTAGAGGGCCTTGAATTCTGCCGTTGACAACATCCTCATAAAATTTATTTTCTTTTTCCAGGGCATCTTTAACTTTCTTGACAGAATCTAAATCAGCGCCAGGAGCAGTAGGGCTAAAGGTAAGTAAGGGTTGATTTTTCTCTACGCGATCGCCATCTTCTACGTGAAGTCTAACCACAGCTCCCGTTGTCGGTGCTTGAATATCTCTGGAGCCATCTTTTAGTTCCAACTGACCCACTGCTGGGACAGCTTGCTCAATTTTAGCAAGATAAGCCCAAACTAGAGCCGAGGTAGTCATCAGCATAATCATCCAGAGAAATACGTGCGACCAAATGGCAGGTTTCTCTAGAATTACGGGTTGTTCGGAAAGTATTACCGATTTCATGGTTAGTTGTTAGTTGTTAGTTGTTAGTTGCTGTTGTTAAGAGTTGCTCGGCGCGAAGCGTTGCGAGGAACGAAGTAAACTGAAGCAATCTCTCAAAACTTTACTGAGCCGCTTCCTGTTGTTGGAACAGACAATAGTAACGACCTTTAAGAGCCATTAATTCATCGTGGGGGCCTTGCTCCACCACAGAGCCTTGATCCATCATAATAATCACATCAGCATTTCTGACTGTAGTTAAACGGTGGGTAATGAAAAACACCGTTCTGCCTTGAAAAGCTTCAGCTAAGTTATTACAAACTTGACGCTCAGAGTGATAGTCGAGGGCGCTCGTGGCTTCATCCAAAATCAGTAGCTTGGGGTTTTGAAGCACAGTCCGCGCGATCGCAATCCGTTGTTTTTGACCTCCAGACAGCGAACCGCCCCGTTCTCCCACCACCGTATTGTAGCCAGCAGGTAAGCCCATAATGAAATCGTGAGCCACCGCTATTTTCGCAGCCCTGATCACCTCATCATCACTAGCATCAGGATTGCTCAGGGCGATATTTTCCCGCACTGTGGTGTTAAACAGCAAGGTATCTTGCAGCACCACCCCGATTTGACTGCGAAGCGAATACAGTTCTACCTTGGCCGTATCATAATCGTCAACGAAAACACGACCACTTAGAGGCGCATAAAGACGCTGCAACAACTTCATCAGCGTACTTTTACCAGACCCGGAACCGCCAACAATCCCCACAAAACTGCCAGCAGGGAATTCTAAATTAACATTCGCCAATTGTAGCGGCCCACTCTCACGAAAACGGAAAGAAAGCTCTTCAAATCTCACCGAACCTCTAATCGCTGGCATCCCGATATTGTTCCGGTCTTCCTCACTCGTCTCCGTCGGCGAGTCAACGACATCTCGGAGCATATCAATAGACATCGAAACTTCTTGGAAACTCTGCCATACGCTCACAAAACGTAGTAGTGCTCCAGTAACGTTACCAGTAATAATTCGGAAGGCAATCAACTGACCCAAAGTCATCTCATTTTTTAACACTAAGTGGGCTCCCACCCATAATTGAGCCAAGTTGCCCACCTGATTTAAAAAACTACTAAAAGTACCAGCCGTCGTACCTGTAAGAATTGTCTTGAAACTCGCCGTGACGTATTTAGCATAACGGCCCGACCACTCCCACCGAGCTTTCAATTCAATATTTTGAGCCTTAACCGTTTGAATCCCGCTGACGACTTCCACTAAATAGGATTGGGCATCAGCAAAGCGATTATTTCTATTCTTGATCAGCCGTAATACCATCGGGTTAATCAAGACGATCATCAGACCCAATACTGGCACAACTGCCAAGGAGACAAAGGTTAGCTGCACGCTGTAAGAGAGCATAACGGCGATATAAACCACCGAAAAGATCGCATCTAGCACCACTGTCAGAGCTGTCCCCGTCATAAATTCGCGGATCTGACCGATCATGCTGAATTTATATACCAAGTCTCCCACCCGCCGATTGTCAAAGTACCCTTGGGGAAGCCGGAGCAAGTGGTCGATCACTTCTGCGCTAAGTTTGACATCGATGCGGTTGGTGGTATCTATAAACAAAAAGGTACGCAGACCATTGAGCAACCCTTCAAATAGGGCAACTCCAAGCAAAAATGCCCCCAGGACATCCAAGGTGTCAACGCTGCGCTGTCCCAGTACCTTATCAATAATAATCTGGCTGATTAGAGGGTTAGCCAAACCGAATAGCTGCACGAAAAACGAGGAAAGTAAGACCTCGAAAAAGACTGTTTTGTGTTCCGAAAGCGCTGGAACAAACCACCAAAAGCTGAATTGCTCTTTTTGTTCAGCTTGGGGAGCCTGTAGTAGCAGGACTTCTCCGCCTTCACCCCAGATTTCCCTAAACTGTGCTACCCGCTTGCGGACAATGCCTTGTTCGGGCACCGCCATCACCAATTCTTGCTCGGTGATGCTGTAGATAATGGCAAAGCTTCCATCCCACTTGATCATCAGCGGAGCTTTCAACCGATTGATGGCATCAGCCGGCACTTGCGCTAATTGGGGAACAATGCCCATGCTTTGGATGATGGCACCGCAGGCTTGCAAGGTAATTGAGCCTGCGGTTTTGTACTGATTTTCTACAGCTTTGCGCGTGACATCCCGACGAAATCTGACCCCAAAATACTTGCTCAACATTTGGAAGCAGGCTAGGGGAGCCTCGATCGTTCCTTTTCCCCGCACAATCGGAAATTTTGACGGTACGGCGGGATCGGGAGTCTGGGGGGCCGCCAGTTCGGGGGCTGCGGGTACTGCGGAGATATCTAAGGGGGCTTTTAAGGCTGTCTGAGAGCCATCAATGGCGATCGCTTGCTCTTGGGAAATTACGGCTTCCCGGAAGCCTACTAACCTAGCTCCTCTTGGGCCTTCTACTTTTAACGATCTGTTGGTTCCGTCCAAAGACAGTCGGCTACCTGTGGGAAAGTCCCCAATAACACCGCTGCTAACTAGCCAAATCCGGTCAGGGTCAAGTTGGTTGGCGAGTTCTTGACTCTTTTTCTGACCGTTGGGTAAGTTGAGGACGATCGCATCGGCCCAAGATTGCTGGGTCAATTCTTTCAGGTTGGATGTCCCATCCGCTCGCCGCTGTAATTCCAAGCTCCACAGTTCAAAAACTTCGCTCAAGGAACAGCGATCGCCAAAGGCTTCTCTGAGTGCCGGCTCCGTTTGTACGAAGCTCAAGAAATCTTCTGCTGATAAAATTATGGCAATCACATCAGTGGAAGCAAGGGCAGTTTCGCAGGGGACTCCCCGCAACAAGGAAGCCCAGCCAAGAACTTCTTTGGGCCCCACCAACCGCAAACTTACCAGGCGCTGCGATCGCTGGTCATATCCCAATTGGCGGGCCTGACCTTGAAAAATAATCGCCACCTGAGTCGGCATTCTTTCCCGTTCTAACAAGGGTTGCCCCGTTCGGTAGCCCAGGAGTTGACATTTCGACACTAAAGCTTGCAGGGATGCCTCCGAAAGTCGGTCGAACGGAGGTGTTTCTGCCAAAAAAGCTTGAATCTGGGACAGGGAAACTGCGGAAGAGGTCATGATGCTGAAGATACTGAGGATCGGAAGGGCTGTAGCGGGGCAATTTGTGATAACTGTTCGGAGACCCAGGTTTCAAATAGTTCGTTGATTAAATGCCGCCGCATCGAATCGTCGAGCTGAGCTGGCATGAACTTATCTAATCTGATAATCACCATCCATTCTGCCAGAGCGCGGGGAGCCCACAGTTGCCCGGATTGGCTGACTGACAAAAGTTTACTAATTGCTGGGTGTGGTTGTGATAAGGAAACTGGCCCCAATCTTCCCCCAGTCTGAGCTTCCGGGCCTTCGGAGTAGTCGCGGGCTACTTCCTCAAAGGTCTGTTCGCCTTCAGCGATGCGGAAGTAAAGTTCGTGGGCTAGTCCTGGATTTTTGGTGCGGATTAGGGAGTATACTACGCGGTCTAGGTGGGTCTTGCGACCCAAAAAGTAGTTATCTACTTTGCTACTCCAAGTTTCCTGCTTAAATTTTTCTATAAGTACGGGCCGAATTGCCATTTGAACGAGTTCCTCTTCAGTTAGGTCTTGACTTTGCAGCCAAGCCGCTTTTGCTTCTGAGGATGTCAATTGGTGCTGCGCGTGAAACTGTTCGAGGGCTGCGCTGCGCTCTTCTTCCGTACAAGTATAGGACGCGATCGCTTGGTCTTCGATCGTCCCCCGCAAAAATTGGGGCATCAATTGATACCGCTTCAACAGTGACGGGATATCCTGGGCTTGCAGCAATTTATCACCTATTTGAAAAAGTCCTGTCATTTTATAATCTCCAATTGAGGTTGCACTACCCTTTTAAATTTAGCTGTGGAAGTAAAAGAGCGACAAGCCACCTCGATTTTCAGATGATAGCAGAACGCTAAGGGGGTGAGCGCTGTCGTTGCCAAATACCAGGGGGCGGCTTTGGTCTCGGCATACGCTGCGGGTGGTGCTAGCTCAAATCAAGTAGGGTTTGATCTAATCTATAGGGGCAATTCTATACTCACCTGTGACGCTCTACCCTCTAAGGGGTTCCCTCTACCTGCCTTTGCGATCGCCATAGTTGCTCAAATAGCGCTCCCATCTGAGCCGAGTAAGCGCGGCTGTCTAGAAATTTGGGGTTTTGTGCCATTTTTTGCTGGATGTGCTGCCGAGCGCGATCGCGCAATACTGGGTTAGTTCCCAATGCTACAGCTATATTTATATAAGCATCCTCCGTATTTGCTATTAATTCAGGAAGTTGCAATTCTCTCAGTATTGCCCCGGATTGTCGCGATCGCGCTGTTTGTCCTTCCTTAACCACCGTCGGTATTCCCACTAACAGCGGCTCTACCATTGACGTTGCACCCGCGTAGGGGAAAGAGTCTAAATAAACATCTGCTAGCTTCAAACATTCTCTGAAGTCGGCACGATTTGGCAGCACTTTAATTACAACAATGCGTTTTTTGTCAATACCTTTTTCCGAAAAAACTGCTCGTATTTGGTTGAAGAAAGGAATTATCGGATAACTCTCGCCATCAGAGCGAAAAGGATGTAAAACCAAAATAGAATTCGGTACAGCCGCAATAATTTTAGCCCAAGTTTCCCTGAGTTCAGGGATAATCTTAAATGCTCTAGCACCCGACATAAAAACCACTGTTCCCTCGGATGCTCCCCAACTACTTCTAGTTGGGTGAACCTTAGCAATTTCGGAGGGTACAGGATAGCTAAAACAAATCCCAGAGCCATCCACAGCGATTAATTTTTCCCGATATTCTTCTGGGGCATCGACTACGGGCAAAGTCAATTTTCCAGAAATAAAGTAGTCAATATTGCGGATGCCAGTAGTTGTAGCTGTTGGCATTGCTGCCGCTACTTGTACCCGCGCCAGTCGGTGTAAGGATAATAAGAAAGTAGGTTTGCGAGCATCCGCCCAATTTGTCCCTATTAACAGAATATCCAAATCATCTGAACGAATTGCTTGTACCTGACTTGGCAGAGATTCTGGTAGTTGAATCTGCTTATTTGCCAAATTTTGACAGTAATCACCTAGTTTACTGTCCTGGATATTAAAATTATACAATATAATTTCAAATTTAGTTTTATCTAAATATTCAAAAGCAGCAAGTGCGGCAAAAGTTTCTTTTTGAGTGCTAACTTCTTCCAGTAAAATGCCGAGACGAATCTTGTTTCTGTCTGAGGCTATACGTTCAAATTCCCAGTCAATTTTGCACCCCAAATTTCTGAGCGTAAATTCAATAATATTTGCTCTCTGAGTACAGATATGTCGAAGATTTTTATCGCTACAATACAAAGAAGAAAAATTTGCATTTTTGCTCACAAATAAAGCCAAATAACGCCAGAATTCAGCAGCAGTATCTTTGAAAATATTTTCATGAATATAATCTATCAAAGCTTGCATATAATCGGCATACTTCTCTGCATCTCCGATCTTATTAAAACAGGAAACAATCTGAAAAATAAAACTTAGAAAATCGTTGAAAAACCACTTGGGAATCGCAGCATTTTTATAGACAAATGGTAACTGATAAGCCTCACAGTAAAGCATAGCGGCCAAATAGCGACCGATGTTATTACCTAGATCGTTACCTTGAGATAAAAAGGCAGATATTTCATCTACAAACCTCTGTTCTTCCTCATTTAAAAATTCATTCTTAATACCGCTTTTCATTAACAGATTATGAGCTTTACCAATTTCACCCGCATAAGTCTTTTCCACGTTAGATGCTGGCAAATTAAACCATCTTTGAGCGATTTGCTTGCGAATTTGCCGAAGGCGAGAGAGAGTAGATTGATTAGTAGGAGATTTTTGATATTGTTCAACTAGCTTTGATAGTTCAGATAAAGAAAACTGGGATTTCAAAGCTAATTTTTGTCTGATTTTCTCTTTCAATTCTTGACTCAAAAAACTGTAAATATCGCTGTACAACATTTTTTCATAAAGTCTGCGGACATCTTTGTTGTTTTCACCAGCAGCGAAGTTTTTCCAAGTTTGTTGCCCTGCATGAATCCGCAAAGAAGATAACTTTTCATCCACAAAGCCAATTTTATAATTTCCCATGATTCTAAACCACATATCTAAATCTAGATATTGAGATAACTCAGCATCAAATAACCCAATTTTACGAAAAACATCAGCAGCAATCATCACTGTACTAGGTTCGCCAATTTTGTTAATGGGATTATTCATCCAATTAGGATCTAATAACAGTTCAATTCCCCGTTGAATTGGTTTTAAATTCGACCAACTTTTGTGCAAATCTTTAATCGATTGAGAAGCAGCCAGTAAAAGTGGATTCGATTTAGCCTCTTCTCCAATAGCAATACCGCGAGGTGAGAAAACCATACCAATTTCCGCATCTTCTTGAGCCAAAGCTACCATTTTTTGAATGCAATCTGGTTCCAGCAAGTCATCATGAAATAAAAATTTTATGTATTCACCTTTTGCCTGAGAAATACAGAAATTCCAATTCTGAGCTAAGCCATAGTTACGATGGAGAACAATGCGGAAATCAACGGCTGTTTTAGTTTGAAAAGACTGAGCAATTGCTACAGTGCTATCGCTTGAGCCATCATCAGAAAGAATTACCTCTATATTGCTATAAGTCTGATTTAAAGCACTCTCAATGGCTTCAGCAATAAAGGTTTCTCCATTATAAGTAGGAATGCAAATACTAACTAGAGGCTGTGTTTTTTCAACTGCTTCTTCCCAAGAACTTTTGTCCTTAGACAAGTGTCTCCTTACCTCTACTGAATAAGATTTTTTTGGCTCTCTTGGCGGTTGAGAAAAAGTAGTAAAATTATTGGTTGTTTTGCTAATATATTCTAGTCTATTCCTGATTTTATTGCCAATTAGCTGAGGGCTAAGTAAAGATTTGATTTCCTCAGCACCTCTGGCTCCAACTTCCTTGGCTTCCTCATAGTTATTAAAGACATATTGCATCAAATTAGCGGCATCTTCTATATCGGGGTTTGCCCAAATATTTCCTTTCTTATATGGGCCAAAATCTGCTGCGATCTCCTCTAATTTATATCTTACTAAAAAACTGTTGCCTACATTCATAAACTCACTATTAGATGAATAGGCAGTGGCGATTGTTGGCTTTCCAAAAAACATCGCTTCAGCCATTGTCAAGCCAAAGCCTTCACAGCGGTGGAGGGACACATAGCAGTCACAATTGTAAAGCAGAGCATTAACTTCATTTTTTGATAAATACCCGTCTATATGTTTAATAGATTGGCAATTTTCTATGGCAGAATTTAGTAACTCTCGCTGCTCAGGAAAATATTCCGAATTACAAGATTTGATAACCAATAGCACCTCTTGATTTGACTCGCCAAAAGCTTGTTTAAATGCGCTAATTGTAGCCGATGGATTTTTGCGTTCTATCCTGCTAAAAAAATCGAATAGAAACAGAAATATAAATTTATTTTTGGGCAGTCCTAGTGCTTCCCTATCCAAAGAAGGCGTAGGTAAAGAAATGCTAGGCATGATTTTAATAACGGGAATAGGAGATGCCATCGAGATTGCTTCAATACAGTGATTGCTATAAGTCCAAATTTCGTGAAAATAATTAAATTTTGAAGTGAGTTCTGGAGGGAATGCTGTAAGTTCCCAGGCCCAAAACCCGATATTATAGTGTCCTTCCAAATAGTTTTTGCCTGCCGACTTAATAAAATTGTTTACTTCATCAGCATTGACTTGAATTAAGTTTACGGGATAGGGATTTTCTTGAGTGAAATTTTGATAGGTAGTATCTTGTTTTCTGTGGGGACTATTGGTAAAATTATTGACAGCGAAAGGAATGCCAGCCGCCTCAATTGCTCTAATATTAGCTCTAGCACCTTCTCCCAGACCAAATTCTCCATTAATATAGCCGCTGATGTTAATACCAAAATTAAATTGCATAGTTTTTGAGTTTGATAAGTAGAAGGAAGAGGGGAGAAGGATTAAATTATTAGTGCTTGACAAATGTAGCAATCATCGTTGTATACTAACATCCAAATGCTAATTATCTCGTAACGCCACCCTCTGAGCGGTAAAGAAACAGTCCAGAGGGCGGCGTTACGTAAAGCTTTAGTAATCAGGAAATATTTTGGAACTGCTCGATCGCGTGAACCCCGATATCTTTAAACTGCTGCCACCGGATGCTAAAATCATCCTAGAGGTTGGCTGCGGTACAGGAACTTTAGGCGAACAGTACAAACGGATTAACCCCCATAGTTTATATATTGGCATTGAACGCGATCCCCAGAAAGCGAAAATAGCTTCAGAGCGGCTGGATCGTGTCATAATTGGGGATGTAGAACAGCTAGATATTCAAAGTTTTGATATTGCTGAGGAAACAGTCGATTGTTTAGTTTACAATCATCTACTATCATATTTAACAAACCCTTGGGAACTGCTTCGCCAGCATAGCACTTTACTAAATCCAGACGGGCAAATTTTAGCTAGTATTCCCAATGTCCAACACTGGATAAAAATTGTCAATCTCCTGCGAGGACAGTGGGAAAATCTAGAGGGGAAGATACACCACTGGTTTACCATAGAAACTATTAAAGCACTTTTCACCCAGGCAAATTTACAAGTTTATGAGCTGCAAGTGCGGGGACAAAAAACTGAGAGTTTTGTCCAGTTTCAGCAATTACTTACACCGATAGTTCAAGCTTTAGGCTTGGAAGCAGCAGACTTTGCCACCCAGACTGGTGCAGAATATTATATCGTGCGAGGGGGTAAGTCACAGACCTCTCCCCGGCGAGTGTTGATTCAGACGGCGATTATGGCTCCAACGGGATGCGATCGCGTTAGAGTATTAGAACCTGACAGATTTAGTGCCACAATTCCCGGAGTTCGTACTGCTTCTACAGTAAAATCCGCAGAATTAATTTTACCTCTGCCTGGAGAAGAGAAAGTATTTATTTGGCAGCGGACAATCATGTACTATCCAGCCTATATTCCCATCCTCAAACAACTGCTGCAAAATGATTATTTAATAGTGGCTGAAATTGATGATAATCCCATCAGGCGGAAAGAATATGCAGATAATCAATACCTGAGTTATCGAGGTTGTCACTGCATTCAAACTACTACAGAACCCCTAGCAGAATTTTTAAGGAAACTCAATCCCAATGTTGCCGTCTTTAGCAATCAATTGGCATATTTGCCCGCTGAGCGCACCTATCCAGACGATAATTCTATCACCATCTTTTTCGGGGCGCTTAACCGAGAAAAAGATTGGCAACCGATAATCTCGGCGCTAAATCGGGTGTTAGTCGCCCACAAGCACCGGATTCGAGTTAAAGTAATCCACGATCGCCATTTTTTTGATGCCTTGAAAATAGACAGTAAAGAATTTGAGCCATTTTGCAGCTATGAGCGCTATCTAGAAATTATGCACTCTGGCGATATTGCTTTGCTCCCACTCCTTGCCAACCCAGTTAACGAAATGAAATCTGACCTCAAATTTGTTGAATGTGCGGGGAATGGAGTAGCAGTGCTAGCAAGTCCCACTGTTTACGAAAAATCTATCATCAAAGGCGAAACTGGCTTAATTTATCGTTCAGTCGCCGATTTTGAGGCCCAACTCAATTCACTGATTACTGACACCCAGATGCGGCGGCAAATAGCCGCTAATGCCTACAAATGGGTGCGGGAAAACCGCTTGCTATCCCAGCATTATCATCAGCGGCGAGACTGGTACTTGCAAATGCGTGACGAAATGCCGCGCTTGAATGCAGAATTGCAGAGTCGCTTGCCAGAATTATTTACTAACTAAGATGCGAATTCTCTTCACGATTGCCCACTTTTTCAACCCTCACGGCGAAGGAAGACACGCTTCCCAGCGAAATGACCCCCACCCACGCCTAAACGCTTTAACGGCCTGTTTGACAGCTTTGCAGGGACTCTACGGTAAGTCTCAGTCCATGATTCATATTGGTCAATGTGCCACAGTTCCAGTCAATGAATCCCAGACCCACGATATCGATATAGTTGTTTGTACGACTCAAGATTATCACCTAATTTCTCAACTCTCTCTTCCCCCGAAATTGTTCCTGCATAATGCTACCAACGTGGAACCGCTGATGTTGGGATTTGAGTGTCAGGCAGTGATGCGTGCTTGCCTTGATAAATACGACTATTATTGTTATTTAGAAGACGATCTAATTCTACACGATCCTTGGCTATTTGTCAAATTAAACTGGTTTACTCACCACGCGGGTAATGGGAATTTACTTCAGCCTAATCGCTATGAAATATCTCCTCAAGGGTTAGTTCGCAAAGCCTATATTGATGGCGATTTAATCCCACAAGCGACAGCAAAATTTCAAAATGTGCAAGAGCAACCGCAATTTGCTGGTTATGTCATGGAACAGCAGCTTATGTTCCACCGCGCTCTTAACCCTCATTCTGGATGCTATTTTTTGAATGCGGAGCAGATGGCTTATTGGACAAAGCAACCCTATTTTTTAGACGGTGACACGAGTTTTATTGGGCCATTGGAAAGTGCGGCAACTTTGGGGATTATGCGAAGCTTTAGAATTTACAAACCGGCTCGTTCTAATGCGAACTTTCTAGAAATTCAGCATTTCGGTGCTAATTTTCTCAATTTGATTGGTAATAAAGTTAGTTATTCGCAGCCAGCATAAAGGGGAAGCGAAGCAATCCTAAAACCTTGCTATCGTTTAACTTTGCTCGCAATGACATATAAAAAAGCTAGGGATCTCAATCCCTAGCTTGCTGGATACAGCAGAGTTGAATTAAACTCGCTGTACAACCTAAACTATTCAACTAGAACAGAATGATGTCAGACTCGCTGATTCTTGGTCGGTTGTTAAAGTTTGCGAGTGGAACCAAACCGCCAGCACTAACGCCGTTGGTGTCGAAGTACAGATTTCCGCTCAGGTTTTCATAAACGAGGAATTGTGCTGGTGCATTTGCCTCTGCCTGTGTACCCGTAGCCAAGACATCCTCAAGCACGAGGAACTCCCGATCTAGAGGTCTTCTGTTCGCGACCCCTGAAATTGGGAAGCCAAAGCCAGCCCCACCAGGTAAGCCCGTCGAAGATAGAGCGATCCTGTCTTGACCGACCACGAAATCGACAATACCATCGACTTGCGCTGTGAGTGTTCCGCCCTCAAATGGATTGAAGTAAACGAATACATCGTTACCAGAGCCGCCAGTGAGGGTATCAGCACCAGGCCCGCCGATTAGGGTATCGTTGCCGTTACCTCCAATCAAGTTGTCATTGCCAAAGTCACCGTATAGAGAGTCGTCGCCATCGCCGCCATCTAAAGTATCGGTACTTAAGTCTCCTTGAGGGCCACCAATCAGGATGTCATTGCCCGCACCAGTAGTTATGGAATCACGACCATTACCACCAGTAATCAGGTTATTGCCTAAGAAATCGCTGATAACGGTGGGCGTTGTGATGTTGCCAAAGCTGACATTTGTAGCGTAGCTAATAGTGTCATTACCCGCAAAGCTACCAATCAAGCTGTCGCCTGTGGAGGCAAACACTATGAAGTCATTGCCTTCACCGCCGTTGAAGAAGTTAGTCGCACTGCGGTTGCCAATTAAGCGGTCGTTGCCCAGGCCACCATCCAGAGTAATCGGCCCGAAATTAGCTGCAAGGGAGGCATCGATGGTGTCGTCACCGTCTGCACCGCTGGCTTGAGTGAAAACTCCACTCAAGCTATCGCTACCCTCACCGCCAATCATCGTATCAGTTGAAAAGGCAGCTCTGATCGTGTCGTTGCCGCGACCGCCATCTAATAAGCTATTGCCGGCGTAGCCTGGGGTAGAAATGTTAGCTCCTTGGCTGGAGATCCCAGTGGCCGTGCTGGAGGTGATGAAGTCGTTGCCATCACCTCCCAATACAGTGTCTTGGAAAGCGAAACTGACGATCGTGTCATTGCCGTCTCCACCATCGTAGAAGTTCTTGCCGGCTCGAAAATCGCCAATACCGCCATAGAGAGAATCGTCGCCGGCACCGCCGATCAAACTGATTCTTTCGAGACCGATAGTCACAGGGCTGGTGGAGAAAAAATTGGTCTCCAGAGAGTTAAAAACTCTCAGGGTGTCATTATCATCATCCCCTGACGCATAGCTGTTGCTGCCGACAACTCGCAGGGTGTCGTTACCCTTGCCGCCGTACAGGGTATCTCTTTGATTGATACCTGCAATTAAGTCATCGCCCAAATCACCGCGCAAGAAGTTATTGCCTTCATTGCCCACGAAGCCAGCAACACCGCCACTTAGAGTTAAGCCGAGGTTATTGCTGCCATCACCAACACCAGTAAAGAAACCGATGGAGTCATTGCCTTTGCCACCGTAGAGGGAATCTCTCCTCTGTGCGCCGCCAAGCATGATATCTGCGCCCTGATTACCAAACATGAGGTTGGCTTCGGCGGTACCTTGGATGAAGTCGTCGGCATCACCACCATACAATGTGGCGCGGGCTTCAGCGATGATCGTGTCATTGCCTCCATCGCCATAGATATAGGCGGGGGTGCGCTGAGTCCGCAGGGAGTCTTCGTCGTCGCCGCCGTACAGAGTATCGTTAGGGCCAAGGGCTATTAGGGTGTCGTTGTCCCCTTGACCAAAGATTAAACTTCCGCCCAGGGTAGCGGTTCTAATAAAATCAGCACCAGCACCTGCGAATATAGTGTCCGGCCCTAGTCCGGGTAGGTTTAAATCTAGCTGATTAGGATTGTCATCTAGCGTTGTCATACACTTTCACTCCTCTACTTGTTGGTAATCGCGCTACTGCGACTACAGACTCTGCCTAGAAAACCAAATATTTGGATTCCGCTGTAGTTTAACCTTTTTGCCAGTCGCAAGTCTAGCCCACTTTGAGTAAGCGTGTCTAGACTTTCTCTTGAGCCAACTTTTTGCTGGCTGGCTATTGCTGTGAAAGTCTTCACCCTACAATAATCCTCTTTAGATTTGGGAAGATATTTATAGTGGGTTAGACGGGATTGGCAAACTCCAAGTTCCGCAAGCGTTTTAGGTCTTTTGGCTTGGTTCCAGGCACAGCGGTGCCTAGAGGCTAAGGTTTTGAAAGTTAGCAGATGGGTTTGGCTTAGATTGCGGTTTAGCCTAAAGCAGGTCGCGGCTGTTGCTGTTGGCACAGGTAGGCTCGACTTTAGGACTTACGCATAAATAACACATTTTCTAAATCGTTCAGTCGATTTTAAGATATTTCGGCGAAAAAACCTATGAAGTTTATTCTTTAGGGTTATTCTGTAGCCAGTTTGCCAGTCGGTCAGTTCCCCAGTCTGTCAGGGGTTATAGCTAGGGGCTAGGGGCTAGGGGCTACGATGCTCAGGGCTAGGGAAAGAGGGGAAGAGAATCAAATGTTCATTTTCTGTCTGACTATATTTTAAAAGTCTACGCCGCGCTTTAATTCTACTCCGCGATCGCCATAATGTTTGTGACAGAAAACTTCGGAGTGGACGCTGGCTAGGTCAAAATAAGCGTGGGGTTTGTAGCAGCGCCCGGTGATAATGATTTCTGTATCGCGGGGTTTTCGGAGTAGGGCTTCGACTATGGGTTCTACGGGTAAGAGTTCGAGGTCAACGGTGGGGTTGAGTTCGTCGAGGATGATAGTTTTATATAAGCCAGATGCGATCGCAGCTCTAGCTATTTCCCAACCGCGCTCGGCTTCTACATAGTCTAGCTCTTGTTGCTGTCCGCGCCAAACGATCGCATCTCGGCCGCAACGTTGATGATCTACTAAATAAGGATATATCTGTCGCAAGGCTGCGATCGCGGCATCTTCTGTATAGCCTGTCCCCCCTTTGAGCCACTGCATAATTAATACACGATGGGATTGATCTTGGCTAATGCCTCTACCGATGGCCTGTAAAGCTTTACCGAGGGCGCTAGTAGATTTGCCTTTACCAGCGCCGGTGTAAATCTCGATCCCTGTAATGCCGCTAGCTGCGGCGGCGGGGTGATGGTGGGCCTTCATTTCTGAGTGCAAGTCGGCGATATCTAGCAGTGCTTGGGGGGCGGCCCTACCTGTGGCGATAATTTCTAAGTGTTCGGATTTGTGTTTGAGGGTATTAACTATTTCTTCGATGGGCAGTAAACCGAGGTCTAAGACGGGGTTAATTTCGTCGAGAACTACAACTGAGTATAAATCTGATGCGATCGCGCCTTTTGCCACGTCCCACCCCCGCTGAGCCTCTAATCTATCAAAGCGGGTAATTTCTTTGGAGCCGAAATATTCTGCTCTGCCAGTACGCACTTGGTCTATTAAATGGGGAAAGCCCCGTTGTAAAGCTTCTATTGCCCCATCTTCATCATAGGAGCGCCCCGGCCCTTTCAGAAACCGCAGCAGTAAAACTCTTGTGGGGGAGTCAGAATTGATGCCCAAGCCAATAGAGCGCAAAACTACGCCCAAGGCGGCCTGAGATTTGCCTTTACTAGCGCCGTCGTAAACATGAATTTGACCGACTATGCGCTCTGAACGCGCTTGAGCCGTGCGAATCCCTATGCCATTCCTTACCATAGTCAGCAGTTATTTTAGTCTTTCTTTATGGAGGTATATTATCATGTTTTTGCTCTTGGCTTTTGTTAGTTCTTGCTCTTGGCTTTTCTTAGTAAATTATTGAATTAATTTATTTATATTTGTTGGCGGTTGAAACCGCGTCTACACAGACGAAACCCGCCTACGCGGGTTGAAATTTCTATCAGTCCGCGTAGGCGGACTTTGCTTGTGTAGCCGCGATTTTAATCGCCCAATTTTAAGATTATACCATCAAATATGTTTGCTCTTCATTCATCGGCAATACCCGCAGCCTTTGATTTTTTAAATCGGGTTCTAAACCTAATATTTCTAAGGGAGTGACACCTAACAAAACCGCATTCACTCCTTCCGGCAGTTCTAAACAATCAAATCTGCCTTCTCTCCCTTCTACAAAAAGTTCGACATCAGCAAAGATTCGACCTTTTTTGATGCCAGCAGATGTTTCTACATCCCTTTCTCCTACTTGAATTAAACCTAGCTGACTGATAATATGAGCGGGTAAGGAGAGTAATGTTGCGCCCGTATCAACTAGGACTCGATCGAGTGTCATAGTGCGGATTTCATCATGGGAAATGAAGCCGCGATCGGCTAGGACTCGATCGATGCGATTGGTGACAGTTATTATGGTGAGAACTTGACCCATTTGTTTGTCTTTTAAGTTCGGCAGTACAAGTGTCATTTTATTTCACCTCTTTAAATTGGTGTGATTTTTCTATTTTACTTCATTGTTTCTCCATCTTCAAGAGTATAAACATCAGGCTCATCGTGCAGAAATTGAAATGCTCCTCCGCTTTGGGCTAACTGGGTTATTTCCGAAGTTGAAGGATAGGGAATGTTACTAAATAATTTAGCTTTTATTAGCAATTTCTCCTCTTCTGAGAGTGTTTCGATGATTTGTACTAGGGATTCAATGAGTTTTGTGTTCATAGCTTAAAATCTGTGGAGATGTTTTATTTTACTTCAATGTCGATTCAGTTTAGGGTGGATTAGCCGCCATATTGTCAAGGCTACAAATGCAACTATAACAAACGGAACCAAAGGAAAGGCCATCAACCCCGCAACAAAGCACAAGGCAATTTGCCATTTACCTCGTTGTGCAAATTTAATCGCTGATTTTATCCACTTGGGGAAAGGGTAATCATCTAGAGATGTAGCAATTTCCATTAATATCTGAACTGCTTGGGAAGCGGCTGCAAATGCTTCTTTAATTTTGCCAGTCTGATAATACGATGCAGCTAGACATTGAAGGATATTGGCTTCACCTTTGCGATCGCATTTTTCCCGTAAAATTACTAGCGCTTGTTGATAGTAATTAATCGCTTGCGGGTATTCCTTTAAAAATCGGTGACAATTGCCAATATTGCACAGATCGGCATATTTAATTTCGCAATCGCGTATTTCCTGTGCAAGTTCCAGAGATTGCTGATGGAACTGTATCGCTTGCTGGTATTTTTCGAGCGAGTTGTGAGCATTACCTAAATTATTGAGGGAAATAGCTTCACTTCTGCGATCGCCAATTTGCCGTGCAATTTCCAGAGATTGCTGATGGAACTTTATCGCTTGCTGGTATTCTCCGAGGGAGTCATAAACATTGCCTAAATTGCCAAGGGAATTAGCTTCACCTTGAAGATCGCCGATTTCCTGTGAAATTTCCAGAGATTGCTGATGGAACTGTATCGCTTGCTGGTATTGTCTGAGGGATTGGTAAACAATGCCTAAATTAGTGAGGGAACTAGCTTCACCTTGGCAATTGCCGATTTCCCGTTCAATTTCCAGAGATTGCTGATGGAACTGTATTGCTTGCTGGTATTCTCCGAGGGAACTGTAAGCATTGCCTAAACCATTGAGGGAACTAGCGTCACCTCGGCGATCGCCGATTTCCTGTGAAATTTCCAGAGATTGCTGATAGAAATGTATCGCTTGCTGGTATTTTCTGAGGGAACTGTAAGCATTGCCTAAACCTCTATAGGAAGTAGCTTCACCTTGCCGATCGCGTATTTCCTGTGAAATTGCCAACGCTTCCCGATGTAGTTCAATTGCTTCTTTAAACCTCCCTTCAACTTGAAAAATCAATCCCACTCGATTCAAACTACCCACTAAATCAAACTTTAATCCAAACTCTTTTTGCAGTTCAATAGCTTGATACAAATACGCGATCGCCAATTCTCTCTCTTTTCGATAATCTTCCGATTCTCCTCGATCCAATCTAGCTTCATACACCTGCGCTATCCGACTATACAAACCTGCCAACTTAGGATCTTTATCACCATTTCTACTCCGGGTTTGTTCAATTAATCCTTGCAAATCTTCTAGGGATAATAAAAAGTCATTTTGATTAAAATTAGATAAACTAGAATCTTTCGATACATCTTCACCTATTACCGCTATAGATCCTGTCACTGCAACTAGACTAACTTTGATAGCTTCAAACCGAAAAACTCCTTTCCGCCAACTCCAAAAATCCGGTGCTCTTCTGTTAATTTTGCCAAAAATATCATTAGTAATCCACAAGACAATAGGAAAAGGAAAAGCCCGCAATCCTTCCCGCGTCCACTGGAGATAACCAAAAAATTTATCTTGTTCCGATCGCTCAGAATTTCTACTCAAAAAGGATAAATCTTCAGCACCAACAACCGTTAAAACTGACCTACCTCGCTGTTGCAAATACTCATCTATCTCTACCTGGTTAGCAATGGCACTTCTCAAACTAGGTTCCCCTCTGGCAAGTCTCAATCGATAGGGGCGAATATTCCATTTTTCCAGTTCCCCTTCGTAACGCCTAATCAGGCTTTCTCGAAAGTTGATATCATCGCAAACAGCAACCAGTACCGATAAAATTCCCTGACTCGCCTTGATCGATACTAATAACTGGCGATAGCTTTTTTCGTTGTCAATTTTATCTTCTAAAAAATCTTCTGGCATAATCAAATTAATCCCCGACGCTTCAAGAGGTCGCAGACGATGGGGTGGATATCATACCATAAATCATCATTTCTATATTCTAACACATATAAGCCGTGTAGCAAGTCTAAAAAGTTTGTATTGTTTGAGTCGTCAGGTTCATAGTTTTTGTAAGTGGCAGTTAATATCTCAAACTCAACTTTGCCTAAACCGGCGGTAAATTCGAGACGCAACTCAGTTAACGAACGGTTGAGGATTTCCTGATTAATTTTGATATCTTGGCGAGACGGTTTTTCCTCAATTAACAACAAACATTCTTCACAACATTTATTCGCGATGCGGATCATCTCTCGCAACACGCCGCCACTTTTAAAAACGATCTGTTGCGCTATTTCCGGTTCTATCAATCTAGAAGAAAGGCGCTTTTGCAAAATATCCAAGAACAGAAGATTAGTTTGCTCAAGAGCTATAGGGTTAAGTTGCCTATTTTCTCCTTTGGCAAAGAGTTTAGAAACAGGCATGATTTGAATTTTGTTGTCTGTCTCTGTACTGATTGTTGACCGCAAATTGATGTTTCTAACTACTGCAATCGGAATCGTAAAAATCACCCGAAATTGTGGCGAAAGTAACGCCTTAATATTGTCTCTATAAATATTTCCTATTAAAGCTAAATCCAACTTGTCTAAATCATCAATAATCACAAGTATGTCTTTATTAACTGAGTTCTCAATCGCAACGGCGATTTCATTGATTCGCCCGATAAGATCGGCAAAGTTTTTTCCTAATTCTTCCTTAATCTCGGTTCTAGTTACTGCATCTGCTTGCAATTTACCTTTAATGATACCTAACAAGTCAAAGCCGGCACTTGATTCAGCTTTAATCTCATCGAGTTTAGTTTTGGTACGAGTGGCAAACCATTCATAAAATTTATCTTTAATAGATTTGTTAATATTAATTTTTTGCGTTTCTGCTTTCTCCATCAACTGAACTGCAATCGCAAATAAAATGTTAATATGGTTGACATCAGACATTTCAATCATATCTGATATCGAAAAGAAAACTACAAAATACTTTTCTTCCTGCTGTCGGCTAAATTCTGCTAAAAGTGTAGTTTTCCCTGAACCCCGATGTCCCGCAAAAATAATCTTGTTACTATGAGGAGTGCAGGATTTCACCAATTGTTTAAGTCTAGCCGTCACATCCTCACGATAGGGAACCTGAAATTTCTCTAAATCCTCTGGCGTAATCAGCGGCTGAAACTGTAAATTTTGATATGCTTCCTCAAAGTCCGCAACTAAATTATTCTCAGGCATAAAGTTGCACTCCATTTTGTTAATATATCTAGATAATTGTACTATGAAGTTATCCTGAGTTGGGTACAATCAAGTTTACTGACCTGCTACAGCTTTGACGCATGACCCCAGAGCCCAACTCTTCCCCACCTAATCCGATTGCAGAAAGTCCCAACGGTAACGCCGCCAATGTCCCCTCAGAAGAAGGGGTGCTCGTGGCTTCCAAACCAAACAAACCGATAACTCCCAAGCCGACACCTCCTGAACTCAAACCACCGCAACAAACCCCTGCTGAATTGTCCGCCTCAGCCTTCACACTAGGCGCGATCGCGGCCATGATTATCGGATTGGCCAACGATAACGTCTGGATCGGGTTACTCGGTGCGATCGCGGCGATCGCCATGTCTCTGCGCGTCATTTGGCCGAGTTGGGGCCACATCTGGACGCAAGTCATCCCCCCCACCTGGCGCACTCTGATCGTTGCTTGCTTTGGGATTTTAGCGGGAATCGTGGGCTTATTGATGCTGAGTAGTACCAATAACGAACCGGACGGCCCTAACATCCAGATTAACTGGGATGCGATCGGCGCATTGGGCGAATTGATCGGCGCATTAGGGCAAATTCTGATCGCAATTCTGGGCGTTTACGTCGCTTGGCGACAATATGTGATCTCAAAAGACTTGACAATTCAACAAAATAGAATTACTCAGCAGCAAACCATAGACGCTTATTTTCAAGGCGTTTCCGACTTAGCTTTAGACGAACAGGGATTCTTGGAAGACTGGCCCCAAGAAAGAGCGATCGCAGAAGGTCGCACCGCTGCCATTATGAGCAGTGTAGACGCAGAAGGCAAAGCCAAAATTATGCGCTTTCTATCCCAAGCTAAATTAGTTACCCCAATTAAGCGCGATCGCCATTTAGGTCGTCCCATCCTTGACGGAGACGGCGGTTACGCTGAAGATCGCGAATACGGCGTGCGCGTCATCGAAATCGGCGTGATGTTAGCAGGAGCCGATCTCGCTAACATGGATTTACGCTGGACAGACTTAAGCGAAGCCAACCTCGTCAGAGCCAATCTCAGCGGCAGCGACCTCGTGAAAGCTAACCTTTCCCGTACAATTTTATACGACGCGAACCTCGCCAGAGCCGATCTCAAAGGCGCATCCCTATTTTACGGCTCAGTAGAAACCGCTTCACCTCGCAGTCGCACCGATATCCCCGATTACAATACAGGCAAAAACACGGGCGCAGTCATTGAAAATGCTGATTTCACAGGTGTTAAGCGGTTATCTGACGACCAAAGATACTATTGTTGTTCTTGGTGTGGTGAACAATCTAGAAAAACCATTCCCGGTGGCTGCGAAGGTATTCCTAATAAATTAGGAAGATGAATTTATAACTGTTAACTGTTAACTGTTAACTGTTAACTGGTAACTGGTAATTGGTAACTGGTAATTGGTAATATCATGTCCACTTAAATACTTGTCATTGCGAGCAAAGCGAAGCAATCGCAAGGTCAGGACTTACACACGGGGGAGCGAAAACCTTTTTCTGTGTCAATATCTCTCGGATAAATCCCCGATTTTTTGGAGAAAATGGTTTTTTTACAAGTCCTAAAGGTGTTGAGATTGCTTCGCTTCGCTCGCAATGACAGATCGTAAGTAATTTGCCGGAGATGAACCATGTTCCCTAAATATTCCTTTGTAATTCCTATTTATAACGAGGAGGAAAGCCTCGCTGAATTGTATCGGCGAATCAGTACAGTCATGGAGCGAATGGATGGGCCAGTTGAGTTAATTTTAATCAATGATGGTAGCCACGATCGTTCCTTACCAATAATCCGCGAACTTCATCAAAAAGACTCGCGAATTTGTTATCTAAGTTTCGCTCGTAATTTCGGCCACCAGATAGCTGTTACGGCTGGCGTAAATTTTGCACGCGGTCAAGTTGTCGTAATTCTTGATGGTGATTTACAAGACCCGCCAGAGTTAATTTTAGATATGGTAGAACAGTGGCGACTCGGTTATCAAGTGGTTTACGCTCAAAGGACTCAACGTCGCCAAGAAAGCTGGTTAAAACGAATGCCTGCTTATCTATATTATCGCATTTTGCGGCATCTAGCAGATGTGGATATTCCTATCGATACGGGGGATTTTTGTTTGATGGATCGGTGTGTGGTTGATGTCCTAAATAAAATGCCTGAACGTAATCGTTATATTCGGGGATTACGAGCTTGGATTGGTTTTCGACAAACGGCAGTTAAATTCGATCGCGATCCTCGTTTTGCTGGCGATGTTAAGTATACTTTTACGAAATCTCTAGGATTAGCTTTGAATGGTTTGGTATCTTTTTCTAAGGTTCCTCTCCGATTATCTACTTATGTGGGTTTATTTGCTGCCGTTGTTTCTATTATTATGGCGCTTTTGGTTTTATATTGGCGAGTTTTTTACCCGCATTCTGTATTAACTGGTTTAGCAACTATTTTAATGGCTATTTTCTTTTTGGGTGCGGTACAGTTGGTCAGTATTGGCATTTTAGGCGAATATATAGGACGCATTTATGAGGAGGTGAAAGGTAGACCGCTTTACACTCTGGCAGAAGTGGCTGGTTTTGACAATATTCATCATTCGTGATATCGTAGTATAGTAATTTGTGATAATGACATAAAAAATATTTGTTTGAGAACTTAGGTGATGCCGCCCTTTGGGTAGTGACATACCGCCCAGAGGGTGATATTACGAATATCTATGCTAGTTGCTTTATAAATTCTTCTTCCTTCTTCCTTCTTCCTTCCTTCTTCCTTCTTCCTTCTTCTATATGCTACGATTGTACGAGTTTTCATCTTCTGGCAATTGCTACAAAATTCGCCTACTTTTGACACAGTTGGGAATTGCTTTTGAACGCATTGAGGTTGATATTCTCAAAGGGGAAAGTCGCACTCCAGAATTTTTACTAAAAAATCCTAATGGTCGCATTCCTGTTTTAGAAATTGAACCTGGTAAATTTCTGGCGGAGTCGAATGCGATTATGTTTTACTTGGGTGAAGAAACTGATTTTTTCCCGACTGATAAGTTTCAACGCGCAGAAGTGATGAAATGGTTATTTTTTGAACAATACAGTCACGAACCTTTTATTGCTACTTCTAGATTTTGGATTTCGATTTTAAATAAAGCTGATGAATATCGAGAGGCGCTTAATCAAAAACGCGCACCTGGTTATGCGGCGTTAGGTGTGATGGAAAGGCATTTGGAAAAGCATCAGTTTTTTGTAGGCGATCGCTACACTATTGCTGACATCGGTTTGTTTGCCTATACTCACGTTGCTGACGAAGGCGGATTTGATCTAGCAGGATTTC
>NZ_CACA01000268.1:0-12651 GCF_000180455.1 Kamptonema sp. PCC 6506 | reverse complement strand
TCTTCCCCTAGCCCCTAGCCCCTAGCCCCTGTTCCTCTCTTCCCCTAGCCCCTAGCCCCTAGCCCCTAGCCCCTCTTTTCCCCTAGCTCCCAGGCGACCTACCAACAAAAAGAGAGAATCGAAGCCATAGCATACACCTAATGGGTTAATTTTAAAAGACTGGTTAATTATGCTCAGTAAAGGTAGAATAAGCCCCATTGTTTACCGTCATTTTGAGATAATCGTGCCATCTAAGATCGCTCAGTTAAGCGTTACTCTCCCAGACGAATCCCTGAACGGCAGTTCTGAACTCCCCTTCACCCTACAACAATTGAAGGCAGCCATTCCCTCAGAATGTTTCGTACCTTCCACCGGGAAATCCCTGTTTTACTTCTTTCTCGATATCTCAATAATCAGCGGTCTTTATGCGGCAGCACACGCCCTAGATTCCTGGTTTTTCTGGCCAGTATTCTGGGTGATACAAGGTACCATGTTCTGGGCATTATTTGTAGTCGGACACGACTGCGGACACGGTTCTTTTTCCAGATACAAATGGCTAAATAACCTCATCGGTCACATCTCTCACACTCCCATTCTCGTACCCTATCACGGTTGGCGGATCAGCCATCGCACCCATCACCAAAATACTGGAAACATCGAAACCGATGAAAGCTGGTATCCCGTCACCGAAACCAAATATCGGAGCATGAACTCTTTAGAAAAGTTTCTCCGGTTTGAGTTTTTAATGCTGTTTGCCTATCCGGTATATCTGTTTAAACGGTCGCCAGAAAGACCTGAAGCTTCCCACTTTAACCCTAATAGCGATCTGTTCAAACCTTCGGAGAAATGGGATGTCATTACCAGCACTATCTGTTTTAGTATAATGGTAGGGTTGCTGGGATTTTTGACCTATCAATGGGGCTTCATGTGGTTGGTAAAATATTATGCGATGCCTTACCTCGTGTTTGTAGCGTGGCTAGATTTAGTAACATATCTGCATCATACTGAGGCAGATATTCCCTGGTATCGCGGCAAAGATTGGTATTTTCTCAAAGGTGCTTTGTCCACGATTGACCGCGATTATGGGTTTATCAATAACATCCACCATAATATCGGCACTCATGTGGTTCACCATATTTTCTTGAGCATTCCCCATTACCACTTGTTAACTGCAAATGAAGCAATTAAGCCGATTTTGGGAGACTACTACCGCAAGTCTAAGGGGTCAATTTTAGGCGATTTTTGGCGTTCTTCTCGCCTTTGCCATTTCGTACCCGATCGAGGTAGTGCAGTTTATCACAAGTCTAAAACTGAATTAGAAGGTTAATTGTTAGTGGTTAGTGCTTAGTGGTTAGTTATTGATGATTCTATTCTGAGAATGACTGCTAAGCACTTCCAATTACCCATTACCGAAGTGAGTTCGATAACCGATCGGGTGTAATGACCCTAGTATATCTGTAGCTAGAAACTGCTTAGAAATATAAGCTGCTAGGACTTTTTAAGATGGGCGCTACGATAACCTCTGTCCATGAGTTCAGAATAATTTATCAGCAGCGCCCACCCTACAAGTCACAAAAATCAAGCTCTAAGTTGCACCGGCATCACCAGAAAAGTAGCATTAACTCCTCCCAAAGGCCTGATAATTACAGGAGCAGTTGCCTCATTTAACTGCATCTGAATTTCAGGAGAAGGAGCAGTTTTCAAAATATCAATTAAATACTTAACATTAAAGGCAATATCTATACTCTCCCCGGAGATTTGAGCAGACATAGATTCCGTACCGCTACCAACATCTTTGGCATCCACAGACAAAGTTACTTTCTGATTTTCAGCGTCGATACTACACTTGAGGATATTATTTTTTTGATCTGCCAAAACTGCAATTCTTTCTACTGCTGCTAAAAGCGATCGCCTTTCTAGCGTAATTAGCCGTTCAAAAGAGCGCGGAAGTAACTGCCGATAATTGGGATATTGCCCCTCTAAAGTCCGCGTTGTCAACCGTTGATCTGCCCATTCAAACACAATTTGACCTTGATCTAAATGTAGGGCCACAGGTTCGCTGCTTTGACCAGCCGCTACCATTTTTTCTATTTCTCGTAAGGCTTTTGCTGGCACAGTGATCTCAAATATAGCTGAGGATTCTTGAGTTGGTAATGAGGCTTCGTCATACTCGCGATCGCTCACTTTAGCTGTTTCTACTACCGCCAATCTATGACCGTCAGTAGCAGCAAATTCTAGGCTATCTTGCTGCACTTTTAAATGTACGCCAGTCAAGACTTGTTTTGTTTCGTCGGGGCTAGTTGCAAATAAAGTTCCTTTTAAGCCCGCTATCAAGGCTTCAGGAGGCAAATTAATCAATTCTCCTCCTTCTATTTCTGGCAATTCTGGGAATTCTTCGGGCCCCATACCCCTAACTGTATATTTGCCCGATGAGGATGTGACAGTTGCGATCGCCTCCCCCGCATCGTCATCTAAGCTAATCTCTCCATCTGGCAGCCTAGAAATAATATCATTAAGCAACTTCGCAGGTAATGTAAAACTACCGCCTTCATCCACCTGTGCTGCAAAGCTAGTGCGAATTCCCAGGCTAAGATCGAACCCTGTTAAACTCACCCGCTGGGTTTTTTCGTCTGCTACCAATAGAACATTAGCAAGTACCGGATGCGTCGGGCGAGAGGGCACTGCCCGACTGACTAGGGAAAGGTTGCTATTGAGGTCACTTTGTGTACAAATCAGTTTCATTGTAATGCTAAATGTAGGGCTTAGTATTTGTGGGGTTGAGTTTGAGAATATCTTGAGGAGTCGGTAAGTCCAATTGGGATTTAGAAACCGCCCTGACACAGAAGAAAATCTTATCACTATTGGCCTGAGCAATCCCACGCAATTTATCGCAGTGGCAGGTGGCAGGAGGCACAAGGCACAAGGCACAAGGCACAAGGCACAAGGCACAAGGCACAAGGCAGGTGGCATCGCGTCCTAATCGCCTTGGCGACTGCTATAAATTATAAAATTGTCCTAACGATCGTAGCGGTTGCAATGTTCGGTTTTGAGAGAAATTGTAGTCAGCGCGTAAGTTTTGTGAGAAAATATGTATAAAAATGTACTCAAGCTCTGCTAGGCGATCGCCTGAGAAAATAGTCCCTAGTATTGCTTGTGGAAAATGTGGAAAAAATCAGCAGATTACCTCTGTGCTTATGTTTCACGGCTGAATTCCCTGTGGAAAACTTGTGGAAAAATGGTTAAATGCGATCGCAAGCTTTTATACCTAGTATGGCTATAACACGGCTCTCTGAGCGGTTCCCTTGTTCTCAAAATATCGAATCCAGATTGGTAGTGGCTATAAAATTGAAAATAAATCGACATTCGGACGCAAGAGATTAGGGATAATAGGGCGGTTGAGCCAATGTCCGTCTGATTGCAGCATGGTAGTTAAAAAGCTGGGGCGGACGTATTTGTAGCGGGCGATAACCGTCTGGTCTTCTTCAACTTTAATATACAGACCTTCCATTAAGGATGTGCGATCTGTTTGGGCGATCGCGCGATCTGCGTCCAAACCTTTTTCCTGGCAAACTTGGCGTAATTGTTCTAGATGCCCAGGTTCAATATAATGGGAGTTGTCGATGAATTCTATCAGTTGTTTGTGATATTTAAGCTTACCTGCAAATAAAACTGGAACAGAAACTAGAGGTAATTCTGCTAGTAACTGTTTGCGGCTTTGGGTGCTGAGAAATTGCTGTTGCTGTCGGTCGAGCACGTCATATTCTAGGAAATAGTGAGGCAGAGCGTTATAAAATATGGTATGTTTAGCATAGAGCCATTCACCGTAAAGTATGTAGCGATCGCCTAACACTTTCCAGAAAGTTTCAGTATGGGTATAAGCCCACTGTTTAAACAAGTTAAAGTGTTTTTCTCGCTCTCCTCCTGTGAGGTAATGACCTCGGCTTTGGAGCAACATTTGACCATTCGAGGCAAAGCTGATGGCAGCATTAGCACCGTCTACTTTTTCTTCTACAACTGTAAACTGAGATGCGATCGCGCTAAAGGGAACGCTATCGAGATCCTCATCCCCCGGTTGTAGCCGCGAACCTTCAATGTGATGAGTGCGAGGATATTTGTAAATTTGCTGCTGCATGAGCTATACCACCTGCTAAGACGGTGACGACGTTCTTAATTGCTAAAACTTAAAGTGTGGTAAGTAGAAGGAAGAAGGAAGAAGGATTTAGTTATGTATGAAAGAAGGAAGAAGGTTTATACAATCAGCTTTTTAGCCATCTCGATCTTATGTTTAATTAGGTGGAGCTACTTATTGGACTTAAGAGCGATCGCTACTCACAGATGAGGTGTAATTGCAACAACCGTAATCTGTCCCTGACCATGCCCATAATACCAAAAAACCCGAAAAGCTCCCGGCGTTTTATTCTCAACATAAGCCTCAAAAATATCCTCGCCATCAGGGCCAGACAGAGCCTCAAACTTGTGACTATTAAGACCGGGATGACGCAAATTATTTGCCATCAATCCCAGCGTTTTCCTCACCTTATTATACTTCTTAAAATCATGTTCTTGAAGATTAGCTAAATACTGTTTCGCCTCAGTTGAAAATTGCAGCCGGAACTTCATTAATCCTCAATCTCCAAATCTGCATAATCAGCGAAGTCCCCCAAATAGTGAACATCACCTACCGCTGCCTGTTCAAGTCCACGCAGCACAGACGCAAGGGCCTCTTGATTCCGCCACAACCACCGTTCGTACTCAGGAATATTTTCCATTGGGTCTAGCAAGATTTGTCCATCATCATTACTGAGTACGCGGTACTCAGTCGCCTTTGTTTCCAACTCCAGACTTAAGCAACCTTGGTCATCTGTTTTCACAGGTGCTTTAATAAACCGGAATTTTTCGTTCGTTAACATAACGCCTTTTCCTAAAATTCTGATAAATCCTTGCTTAGTTCTATTTTAACACAATTCATTGCCCAAGACTGAATATATTCGATCGTGTCTCTTAGTCATGTCTCACTCAATTAGATTGTAATTAAAGTTCACAAACAGCAACTATTAAATTCATAAAACTTTGTCGTCGCACTCCAGGAAACTTAAGGAGGCAGGAGGCTCTTATGTAAGAGGCAGAAGGCAGGAGGCAAGAAAAGCAATGACTTAAGCAATTAAGAACGTTGTAACCGTCTTCGGGGTTGCTATAACTCGATCGTTGTTCCAATACGAGATCGCTCTTTTACTCACTAAGAACAAACGACGAAATAAAAACTTCATTAGTTCCCTCATGGCTACTAGCAAATTTATTCACTTAACTGGCTAAGATAGCTTAGTGGTTGGTGGTTAAGTAGGAGAACAGATAACAATTACCAACAAAAACAAAACTTATGCAAAACAACTTTTTTAGCCAGTAGCCTTGTGGTGGGTTATGATGCGGTCAATTTTTTTCTATTGGCGTGTCAAGTTAATCGTCACGCCTAACCCAACCTACTAATATGTGCGATCGCCCATTAGCAATTAGCCATTAGCAATTAGCCATTAGCAATTAGCCATTAGCAATTAGCCATTAGCCATTATAAATTATCTTCCCAATCATCCTCATAAAGTTCTTCAAATCGATCTAAAAAGTCAGCCAGAATATCAGAAGATATAGCTAAGTTTACATCCTTCTTTTCATCCCAACCCCAAGCATTTATACCGACTACCTGACCTGCAAGATTAATTAACGGGCCACCAGAGTTAGCGCGATTAATAGCTGCATCTATTTGCAGCACTTTGACCTCAGTAATTACCTCCATGTCCTCATCTCCTCCAGATTTTTGTGACACTAAAATATTGCTAATTGTGCCTTGATTTACTGTGGAAGCAGTTTCACCTAAAGGATAGCCAATAGTAATAACTTGCTCTCCCTCTTGAGCTTCAAAAGATAAGGTGACGGGAGGATATTCTTGGGGAATTTCTACTTCTTCCCCAGTGTCGCGATCGAGGATAAAATCGGTGATAAATAATATCGCCAAATCTTCGTCTGAATTGCCAGTAAAAACTACTTCTGCTATTCTCAGTTGCTCGTTGGGAGTTTGCACTAAAATCATTGCACTTTCGTCTTCTTCATAGAGGGTATCTTCCTCTGCAATGTCGGCGACAATGTGGTAATTAGTGACTATGACATCGGGGCCGACGAAAAAGCCGCTACCAATAGCAATTTTTTCTTCTGTATCCCAATTGATAACATAAACTGAAACTACGGATTCTAAGACTTTCTCAACGGAGGCTGATATTTTTCGCGACTGGGTTTTTAGCTCGTTTAATTGCTGTCGTAAGGCGGTACGAGCTTCCTGCATCTGGCGATAAATGGCCTTAGATTTTGATGGTTTTAACTGAAATTTTTCTTCGATATCCAGATCGCTCATTTTTGGCTTTCCCTCGATGGAGATAGGTTATTTATTGGTGATTGGTATGGCTTTAAAGCTAATAGCTAATACAGGAACTAAGGACTGCTGGCGAAAACTTACAGATTGGGATTGCTTCGCTGCGATCGCAATGACTGAAAATACTGCTCGCAATGACTGAAAATGGTGTTTTCGTATAATTCCTGTAATTGTTTTTTCTTCCCATTAGCTATTAGCTATTAGCTATGAACATTCAACTTTGATTGCTATTAGGAACCGCGATTAACTAGGGCAAAGATTTCTTCTAAGATTTCCTGTGCTCCCTGTTGCCGTAAGCGGTGGGCGAGGTCAATTCCTAAAAGTTCGGCGGTGGCGGCGGCACCTGTGACGGTATCTTTGATTAATCTTTGACCATCGAGACTGGCTACTAATCCTGTTAAGGTTAGTTGGTCGCCTTCGATTTTGGTATTAACACCGATGGGAACTTGACATCCGCCTTCTAGTTCTCGCAAAAATGCGCGTTCGGCATAACAACGTTGGGCAGTTTCGGTATGTTCAAGGGCTTTAATCAATTCTAAGATGTCGTCGTCTCCGGCGCGACATTCGATGCCGAGTGCTCCTTGTCCAACGGCGTGGAGGGAGATTTCTGGAGAGATGATTTGGTGGACGCGATCGCCCATTCCTAATCTTTGCAATCCGGCTACTGCTAAGATAATGGCATCGTATTCGCCTTCGTCAAGTTTAGCAAGTCTGGTGTTGAGATTGCCTCGAATATCTTTAAATTCGAGGTGGGGGAAGTGATGCCGTAGTTGGGCGAGTCGCCGCAGGGAAGATGTGCCGATGACTGCGCCTGGGGGGAGGGTTTCGAGTTGTTTGTCTTGATGATTGGCGTGGACTACAAGAGCGTCGGCGGGGTTTTCCCGTTCGCTGACGCATCCCAATATTAAGCCTTCGGGCAAGTTTGTGGGTAAGTCTTTGAGAGAGTGTACGGCGAAGTCGGTTTCGTTGCTGAGCATTCCCACTTCGAGCTCTTTGGTAAAGAGTCCTTTGTCTCCAATTTTGGCGAGGGGGACATCGAGGATTTTGTCGCCTTGGGTGGACATGGTGTGGACTTCAAAGGTGCATTGGGGGAAACGTTGCTGTAGCTGTTCTTGCACCCAGTAGGTTTGGACGAGGGCGAGTTGGCTTTTGCGGGAACCGATGCGGACGGTGCGTGTGGGTGCGGATGTGGTTGGAGACATAAGAGCGATCGCGTCAAAAGTGCCAATAGAGTCACTCGATCTAGACTACCGCAGGTGGGGCCTGCTATTAGAAGACGTTTACAGGAGTTAAAGATTGTTATTGTAACGCTGCCCTCTGGGTGGCGATCGTACCGCCAGGGGAGGGCATTACAAATTATAGTTTATGGCTGCCCTTTTCCCAGTAGCCACCGTGTGATGCACCACGCTAAGGCCGCGATCGCGATGCTGAGGCTAAATGAGAAGATGAAGGGATGGGGTACGGGGATGTGATAGTTTTGTAGGGTTGTTAAAAGTTTTTCTGGCCCGCTAGAGGCGGCGATACCGCCTGCGGCTAAGCCTACGCCGATCGCTTGAATGCTTTTCTCTAGTTTTTCCCCTCGCTCGTTATCTGCTTTCTCGTTATCTCTGAGTAGTTGTTGGGTTTCGCGATCGCTTCTGGCTTGTTCGATCTCAACTATGCCTCGGATGGAGGCGATCGCGCTTTCGATTAAGTCTGTCCCGTGTTTGAAGTATCCTAAGTCACCCGCGATTTGCGATCGCATATATGGCGCGGTTTTTCTACGGAAGTGATTTAAGATAGATAGTTCTTCCTTATCAACTCCCACTTTAACACGAATTTGCTCTAATTTTTCATTGTAATTGTTAAGATTTATCGCAATTGTATTGTCATAATCTTCTAATTTTGTTAGCCCTTGGGTATAAGCCAGTGCAATTCTCAGGAGTTTTTTTAACTCCGTCTTAAATTTTTGTAAATTTTCAGGAGTCAAGTCAGTATTTAGTCGATCTATTTGCTGTTGCAACTCTCCCACATTATTCTCGACTTCCCTGTAAACATCCAACAGTTTGCCGTGAATTTGCCGGCTGTTTTGAAAGGATTTAATAATTTTATTTCGGTAGTAAAACAGGTCTAATATTTCCTGCTGGTAAATACCCAGCTTATCTTCCGATGCTTCGTTGTGGGGAAACCAGACAAGCAAGTGCCGATAATTAGCAATTTGCTTAGTTAAACCATACTCAAAAATCGGACTGCCAAATAACTTATCGTGGCGGTGGAAAGTAGGGCGATATTGTGCAGGAAGTAAAGCGTTGCAGCATTTGTCAGCTAGAGATTGTAGTTCTTCTGGACTTGCTGACTGTAATTGTGAGGGTAATTTAGCGGTAATTAAAATGGTTTCCCCTAAAAACTCTTCACCGGTGACAATTCCTAATAAATTTTGCGGGTTAAATTTACTCAGCAATTGTGGGGAAACTTCCTCCATACAACTATCCGGTAAACCGACATTCAAAAATAGGGCATAACTGTCTCCAATCTGGAGAGGGAAAGCAAACCCGCTGACTTCTAATTCACGATTTTGATCGTTGATTTCCGTCTCAAAATTTAAGCTGATATCTGCTGGCAATAAATCAACTCGGAATTTAGACGGTGGTTCGGGAAATTGAAGCTGGAATTTAAGTTTTTGGGAGGTAAAGCTTTCTAAAAACTCATCCGCCCAATTCCAAAGGGGATTATCTTTACCCCTAGTACCGCTGATGAGATGGAAGGCAAAAATATAGACATTAGGCTTTAAAATTGTTTCGATTTCAGTCATTAATTTTCTGGGTTATTTGATTTAATCCGCTTTTCTAAACATTCTAGCAGCTTGGGAAATAGGCGGGGAAAGTGATTTTCTTCTATATTTTCGTCTCCTTGCGGTTTACTAGCTTTGGGGATAACTTTGCCTCTGGTGGCGGCTTTTACTGCGTTTGTAATTTCGTCATAGTCGCTACACCAATCGCTAAGAATATCGGAAATTGTTTGATTTGATTCATTTTCTGCCGCGACAACTTTTGTCTCAAGGGTTTTTAATCCGGCGGTGGCTGTTTCGGAAAATAAACTAGGACAGGTTTTCAATACTTTGAGAAAAGAATCAATCATTATTTCTGGATTCATGGCTAAATTGCCTCCTGGTAATTTGGGGTTTGATAATTCTATTATATTCACAAGGGCAGGACTTACGCACGCGGGGACAAAAACCCGGTTTCTGCGTCAATATTCCTCGAAAACAGCCAGGGGTTAAAACCCCTGTCTCAAAGATCGAGTCCTCTGAAGAGGACTAAGAAGACTTTGAAATTTAGTCCTCTTCAGAGGACTCGATCTTTGAGACAGGGGTTTTAACCCCTGTCGGACTCAAGGTTAAGAGTTAATATTATTCCTGTGGAAATCAACATGATTCATAAAAATTTAGCAATGTCTACCCGTACTACTGGCACAATTTTCTTTTTACTGCTTACCATTTTTGTCACCTTGGGATGCCAAAAACAGGTGGCTACTCCCCTTGAAACATTACAAAAAACTAAGCAATGTCAAGAATGCGATCTGACTGGCGCTAAGTTAAGTAACATTGATTTAACAGGCGCTAATCTTAATAGTGCTAAGTTAGAAGGTGCAATGCTAGAAAATGTCAAGCTTAATGAAGCTTTACTCGATAGCGTCAATCTTAAAGGTGCAAATTTAAAAGGCGCTTCTCTGGAAAAGGCAGGTTTATTTGCTGCGGATCTTACCAATGCTGATTTGAGTAATGCCAATCTTAAGGGTGCTTTTTTACGAGGGGCCAAACTGAATAATGCTAACCTCAGTAATGCGGATTTAAGTGAAAGTGACTTAAATAGTGCGGATTTAACAGGCGCAAATCTGAAAGGGGCAAATCTGAAAGGGGCAATGATGCCTGATGGTACAATTAAAAATTAAAACAGATTGGATCGGAATCAGATCGGATTCAGATATTCAGATTCAGAGATTCAGATATTCAGATTCAGAGATTCAGAATCGGATTCAGATTCTGATTGAGAGATTCAGAGTCGGCGGTTGAAACCGCATCTACACAAAGGAAGTCCGCCTACGCGGACTGAAGAATGAATTCAGAAGAATTTAGGAGTCACAATTCAGCATGAATTATTGTGAATTTTGACTCCTGATACCAAATTTGGCTTAAATATCTCCTTTATTCTTTAGTCCGCGTAGGCGGACTTCCTTTGTGTAGATGCGGTTTCAACCGCCAAACGATCTTCTCTATTTCCATCCCGCGCGATCGGCAATCTTTAAAGCTTCGGGGTTATTTTTCCCAAACACATCAGGGTTGAGAGGGTCAGATTTAAATGTGCCAAAACTAGCAACTACAGGATCGATCGCCACACCTGAAATCACGGGATATTCATAATTACCGCCAGCAAAAATCAGTTGCGCTTCGCGACTAGCTAGGTGTTCCAAGAATTTGATCGCGCCTGCTTTATTTCGGGAGGTTTTGACGACACCGCCACCACTAATATTAACGTGAGTTCCGCGATCGCGCTGGTTCGGGAAAAACACACCAATTTTAGCTGCGATCGCCTTTTCTTCTGGTTTTTGCGATTTCGCTAACCGAGCGACATAATAGGTATTAACAAGGGCAAGATCGCCTACCCCATCAGCAACAGCCTTGATTTGCGCCGTATCATTTCCCTCTGGAGGACGGGCAAAATTAGCCACCAATCCTCGCGCCCAAGCTTCCGTTTTTTGACCCCCATGAGCTGCTAATATAGATCCAACAAGAGACTGGTTATAGATATTAGTGGACGATCGCACTAAAATCTTACCTTTCCATCGAGGATCTGTCAGCGCCTCATAGGTTGACAACTGGGCGGGGTTGACCTTGCTTTTGTTATAAACAATCACCCGCGCCCTGCGCGATAGGCCAAACCAGAAACCTTGAGGATCGCGCAAACTCCCTGGAATTGCCGATGTCAACACTCTTGATGATACAGGTTGCAGAATACCCGCTTGTTTCGCCCGCCACAAACGCCCACCATCAACGGTGATGAAAACATCAGCGGGACTATTTGCGCCTTCACTTTTGATCCGTTCAATTAGTTGGTCAGCATCCGCTTCAACTAGGTTAACTTTGATCCCAGTTTTTTTGGTGAAGCTTTGGTACAACGCATTATCGGTGTCGTAATGACGCGCTGAATAAAGGTTGAGGGTTCCTGCTTGGGCTGCAACTGGGGCTGTTTTGCTTAGTTCCCCCATTGCCACGACAGCCATTGCTGTACCGCTGGCAAGAAAAATACGTCTAGAAATGCTCATTGTTCAATAATGATAGATTATTGCATCTGGTCATTGACAGGATGGTGTATGAAAACCCATCTATAGTCATTGATGTATTATCTTAATGCAAGTTATTCTTATTTGTTTATAAAATATTGTATAGCACTTAGGACGTTCTGAATTTCTAAAACCCTTGATTTGAGGATCGTTCTTCCCTAACCTCTCTTCCTCTCTTTCCCTAGCCCCTAGCCCCTAGCCCCTAGCCCCTACTTATGAGACAGATTTTTGCTGACTGGGAATTACAATCAATGCCCAGTAGGGAACTTCTGCGGGCTCGACTTGGGCGATCGCGACTATCCGCTGATTGAGCATCGTGGCTCGTTCGATATATAATGCTCGTTCAAAGAGCCCTAACTCTATGAGTACATCTCGGACTTTGCTAAAGTGTCTGCCTAGTTTAATAATGATAGCAGCGTCAGCAACAGCTAGGCGATCGCGCAGAATTTCCGCAGAAAGTGTTGCCGGCATAATACTCAATACATCATTACGATACGTCAACGGCGCACCCAACTGAGCCGCACTTGCCAAAGTTGAAGAAATTCCGGGTACAACTTCAGTGGTAAATTTGCCTGACAAACGATTGAAGAGGTACATAAACGAACCGAACAAAAACGGATCGCCTTCACATAATACTGCTACATCCTGTCCTTCACTCAGATAATGAGCAATTTTCTCAGCGGCAATATCGTAGTAAGGTTGAGACGATCGCGTTGGACTAAAAGGCAAGGGCATGGGAATTTCTATTTGTTCCGGCCGCAAATAATCTGCTACAATCGACCGTGCGAGAACCTTACCATTTTCCATTGCGGGATAGGCAATCACGGGTACTGATTGTAGAATCCGATAAGCTTTTAATGTTAATAACTCTGGATCGCCAGGGCCAATACCCAGTCCATATAATTTACCAGTAGATTTTGTCATAGAAGGAAGAA
>NZ_CACA01000269.1:0-27783 GCF_000180455.1 Kamptonema sp. PCC 6506 | reverse complement strand
CCCTCCCCCTAGCCCCTAGCCCCTAGCCCCTAGCCCCTAACCGCCTATACCATTTTAAGTGGTAAGGTGATAACAAACTCTGTTCCTGCTCCTAGTGAAGAATTGACACCGATCGATCCATGATGCTTATCAACTATAATTTGATGGGCAATCGCCAACCCTAACCCCGTGCCTTTCCCAACTCCTTTGGTAGTAAATAAGCGATCGAAAATCCTTTTCTTTACCTCCTCAGTCATCCCCTTACCATTATCTTGAATCCGAATAACTACTTGTTGTTGCGGTGATAATTCGGTTTTGATAATAATATGGTTACTCCGAGCTTGAATCTCGGCATAAGTAAGCCCTTGATTGCCTTCATCGATCGCATCGATCGCATTGGCTAACAAATTTATAAACACCTGATTAAGTTGACCCGGAAAACATTTAATTTCTGGCAGATTGCCATACTTTGCAATCACTTTAATTTCAGGACGATAATTGTTAGCTTTAAGGCGATGGCGTAAAATCATCACCGTGCTATCGATGCCATCGTGAATATTAAAATCTTGCTTAACATCGCTATCAGCGCGAGAGAAAATGCGGAGACTCTTACTGATAGTCGTGATGCGCTCCCCTCCATCTTTCATCGCGCCAATCAGTTTTGGTAAATCTTCGCGAAGATAATCTAAGTCGATCTCTTTGAGTTTAGCTTCAATTTCTGCACCAGGCTGGGGAAATTTCTCAGCATAGAGATCGATAATTTCTAACAAGTCATTAATGTAATCTTCAGCAGCATTGACATTGCCAACAATGCAACCGAGAGGATTGTTAATTTCGTGGGCAACCCCAGCCACCAACTCCCCCAGTGCCGAGAGTTTCTCCTGTTGCACCAGTTGCACTTGAGCCTGTTCCAGAGCTTGGGTTCGCTCGGAAACTTGCCGTTCCAAAGAGTCAGTAAGCTGCTTCAATCGCCAATGAACTTTGATCCGAGCTAACACTTCCGATGCTTCAAAGGGTTTGGTAATGTAATCAACAGCGCCTAAAGATAAGCCTTTGACTTTCTTTTCGGTATCCGCTAGGGATGTCATAAAAATGATGGGAATCCCTTGGGTAGTAGGGTTAGCTTGCAGGCGGCGACAGGTTTCAAAACCATCCATGTTCGGCATTTCAATATCTAGCAGGATTAATTCGGGATGGTGGCGCTCTACCTGTGCCAGAGCATCTTCGCCATCTGTAGCCATGCGTACTTTATACTGGGCAGCTTTCAAGGCTTGAGATAGCACAGATAGATTAGTTGTATTATCATCCACAATCAAGATAAAAGGTTGGGTAGGCTGAGCCATAATTTCTCTAAGGTTTCAAGGCAAATAGTGTTGGATCAATGCCCGCAGTTGTCGGATTTCGCAAGCATCGGCAAGGCGGATCAGTTGTCCGGCAAAAGCAGCCGTATTACCCTGTTGAATTTGTTGTGCTACTTCAATAATACCGTCTAGTTCGCCATCTTGTGCAAGTTCAAAGAGTTGGTTTAAGATTTCTATGGCTGGTGGCTGAATTTCATCGGTTGCTAACTCAGAATTCTCGTTCTCGCTATTATTTGTGTCGTAAATCCACTCTAATTGCAGGTGGCTTTGAAGGATCTCGAGCAAAGTTTCAGCTTGCACGGGTTTGGGCAAGAAATCATTGCCTCCTGCCTTCAGGCTATTATGGCGATCGATCTCAAATACGCTGGCAGAAGAGACGATCGCAATCTGGTTTTGTAATTGGGGATGGGAACGGAGTTGACGCAAAAATTCAAACCCATCCATTATAGGCATACTTAAGTCGGTAATAGTTAAATCGGGTAAGGTTTTCAGCGCCTGTTCGATGCCTTCGATCCCGTTGGCAGCTTCAATGACTTCAAAGCCGATGGGTTCTAACAGATTGACTATAACCGATCGATTTTCCCAGCGATCGTCTATAACTAATATGCGCCGCTTCTCACCGGCATAACTAACTATCTTCCCTTCCGGGACTAATCGAGAAGTGCTTGCCCAATCTTCAGCTTCAGGTAATTCTACTTCAAAGGAAAAGGTGCTACCTTCACCAGGAATACTATCGACAGTAATTTCACTCCCCATTAGCGCCACAATTTTATGACTAATTGCTAATCCCAATCCCGTACCTTCGGCTTGCTTTTTAGTATCGCCGACTTGTTCAAAGGGCAGAAAGATTTTTTCGACTTGCTCTGAAGTCATACCGGTTCCGGTATCTGCAATTTGAAAGCGAATTTTTTGACCGATAGGTTCAACTTTAAAAGTAACACTACCTTTGTCGGTGAATTTGATCGCATTACCCAATAGATTAATTAAAACCTGACGCAAACGTTTTTCATCAGCATAAACTCCGATAGGTAGCTGGGAATTAGCTTGGTAATCAAAGGTAATGCCTTTTTGTTCGGCCCGGATGCGATTGATTTCGATAACATTTTGTAGAAATGAGGGTAAGTGCAAAGGTGCCGGATACAAATCTAGTTTGCGGGCTTCGATTTTGGAGAGGTCTAAAATATCGTTAATTAAGGTTAGTAAATGAGAGCCGCATTGGTAGATAATATCGATGCCTTTGTGTCCTTTTTCGCTGAGAGGTTCGCTGCGCTGCAAGATTTGGGCATAGCCAAGAATACCATTAAGCGGCGTTCGCAATTCATGACTCATGTTAGCAAGAAATTCGCTTTTGGCATTGTTTGCCGCATCTGCAAATTCTTTAGCCTGCTGAATCTCCACATTGACTTGCTGAATTTCTTGAAATTTATCTTGGAGAGCACCTGCCATGACTTGGAAGTTACTGGAGAGGGTGTTAATTTCAGTAATTGGACTACCAGGAATTTGCAGGGATTGTTGTTCTGTGAGTTTATCTGGCAAATTGCTAGTGAGATTGGCAAGTTCTAGTAAAGGCTTAACCAGACTGCTGCTGATGGTTTTGGCTAGGAGGGGTGATAGAATGGCAAGCACCATCAAAATAGCGAAGCTTTTGGTATAAATTCGATCGAGCGCTAGTAGATGGGAAGCATTAGCTTCTTCGATCGCTATTATCCAAGGTAGGTCGCCACCAATAGGACTATTTTGTACGTAAAATGATTTTCTCCAACGCACAACCTTAGAGGTTTTAGATAGGTTCGGTATCCAAATATGAGTATTTTGATTAAGCTGGCGAATTTCACCATTCCCATCTCGATCGAAGATTTCTCCTAGCTTTAATTCGCTGCGATTGCTGGCAATAATTCGATTTTGCCGATCCAACAGACTCACAGACTTGATTAATTCAGTTTGACTATTAAGCAACCTTTTTTTCAAAGTATTGATATCAATTTCTGCTAAGACTTGCCCCACAAGTTGCTCGCTCTGAAAAATCGGTACTGTCTGAATAATTGTCGGTAAATTGGATACCGTTACTACCTCAGAAAGCATCGGCTGTTTTGCTGTTAATAAAGTCTGAAACGGCAAAAAATCAAGCTTGGCTGCTTTTTGATTAATGTTTTGAACGGCAGTTGAATTTAGAATGTTTCCCTCTGTATCTGTAGTGTAGAGATTGCGAAACTCTGGTATTGTTTCTTGAACAATTTTTATTTTTTCCTGCATTCCCGCCTCGTCCAACAAATCCCTCTCCTGCTCGCGCGAGGCCAAGGCTTGTAGTTTAACCAAGCTTTGCTGATGCCAGTCTAGAAGATTTTTACTGGCATTTTGTCTAACATCTTCCAAATTAGCTAAAACACTTTTTTGTTCTGTTAAAGTTGCATCCTGACAGTTCCAAATGGTCAGTAACATTGCTGGTAATAAGACAAAAGCCACTAACAAGTTGAGGAGAGTTTGTTCAAAGGCATGAGTCCTGCTATTCTTGACACGCAGCCATTTAGTAATAGGTGTATGAGTCAAAATTAGACTGGCAATTAGAGCGTTACAAATTTGGTTAATTGGATTTTTGAACGAAATCAATAAAACACTTTGAAAGGGAATTTTCCCGATAACGCCATAGAGTAACCAAAACAGAGGAAATCCCATGATTCCCCAAAAAACTACATCGACTAATAATAAATTGTTACTGCGCCGTTTCAGTCCCCATCCAACAACAATCGCTTCTAGGGTGAATAGAATAAATCCATAGGGATGATTCCAGATCGAGATTGTATAGGCGCTGGAAATCATGGCGGCTATAGTTCCCCAACCTAAGCCATATAATCCGACAACTAGCATGACAAAAATACTGCCAAATAGCCAGTCTAGATGAAAGATAATGGGAAATCCGAAATAGTTACCCATGTATCCTGCAACTAGCAGGGATACCAAGATAAGTATCGATCTTAAGCGATATTGGAACTGCTTTTCTCTCGCAGGTAATTTCTCTAATTCTAGCGTATTTGCTGTCATACTTTACTCCTTTAGTTTAAAATTCAACCCGGTAGTCTATACTTCGATTCATTTTTCCAGCTTGTTTGGGACAGAGATCGGCTAAGGTTCCTCCTAATATATTGTATTATTTAACAGGGATAGCGATCGCAAACACAGTACCTTCACCAGGGACAGAATTGACTGTAATTTGTCCCTGATGTTTTTCTTCAATTATTTGCTGGGCGATCGCTAATCCTAATCCCGTGCCTTTTCCTACTCCTTTTGTGGTAAATAAATGCTCAAAAATTTGAGCGCGTACTGCTTCAGTCATGCCAATACCATTATCTTTAATCCGAATAATTGCCAGATATTTATCATCTGATAGCTCAGTTTTAACAGTAATTTGATTGGCAATTTCTGCATACTTGCGTCCTTGACTTGCTTCTTCTAGGGCATCAATAGCATTGCTCAATAAATTCATAAATACCTGATTTAATTGTCCGGCATAACATTTGATTTGCGGTAAATTGCCATACTCTTTAATCACTTGGATTTGGGGACGATTTTCGTTAGCCTTGAGGCGATGTTTCAGAATCATAATGGTACTATCAATCCCATCGTGGATATTGCAGGCAACCGGATGGTTAGTATCTGCACGGGAGAAGGTTCGCAAACTCGTGCTAATGTCTTGAATTCGCTTTACGCCTTCCTGCATCGACTCAACTAACTTAGGTAAGTCTTCCCGGATGTAGTCAAGCTCAATGGTTTTAATTTCCTCTTGAATATCGGCATCTGGTTGGGGATATTTTTGTTGATACAAATCGAGCAAACCAAACAAATCATTGATATAATCTAAGGCGGGAGTAATATTGCCAGTCAGAAAGCCAACTGGGTTATTAATTTCGTGGGCAACTCCAGCAACTAAGTTACCCAAGGCGGACATTTTTTCACTTTGAATAATGGTAATTTGGGCTTGTTTGAGGTCGTTTAAGGCTTGTTGTGCTGCTTGATAAAGACGAGCATTTTCTAAGGAAATCGCAGCTTGAGCGCAAATTAGATTCAGAAGTTCAACGCGATCGCTCGTAAAGGCTCCTGTAATTAAACTATTTTCTAGATATAAAATGCCTATCAATTTGCCTTGATGCAAAATTGGGTTACACAAAATACTCTTGGGCTGCTGACGGATGATGTATGGGTCATTAGCTAAGGTAATATCTGCGGTTGCATCCAGTAGCACCACAGTCTGTTGGCTGTGCTTAACTTTATAAATTAGCTTATGGGGAATATCCTGACTGTCTTCAAGGGGAAGGCTTTGCAACACAATGGCTTGTGTTCCCTGAGTAATTGCGCCTTGAATTAGCAGATGATGGTCTTGCAACAGCATTAACACGCATTTATGGGCTCCTGCATTTTCAATCACGATTCTCAGTAATGATGACAGCAGTTTTTCTAGTTCGATGGCACTAGAGATAGTCTGAGATGCTTTGAGAATTGCTGTTAAATCTAGGGTATCTGAGACACTGGTACTGCTGGATGTAGTAGAACTGGTAGATGTAACAGTCTCCAAGGGGAAGATAGTTTCATTAGTGGAAAGGGTCGAACGGCTTTGCTTTAATATAGGCACAAGTAATTGGGGATAACGTTTTTCTAAATCAACTACTTTAGCTTTGGCTCCCCATCGGGCATAACAGTAATAGGCTTCTTGCATATAACCTGCGGCAATTTTTTCTCTCCCCCAAGCAAGGTAAAATTTTGCGGCTAATTCGTTCGCTAAAGCTTCTTCTTGGATATAGTCATTGGCTTTAGCACCTGCGATCGCGCGATCGTACCAGTCTCCTGCTTCATAATTCTTGCCTAAAACCCGATGTTGTTCAGCTTCTACTAGGTCGTATTTATGTTGAAAGTTCATCGGTGCGGAAACTGCACGATGGTGGAGTATGGCTTGATTTTTGGAAACCCGCTCCAGCAGTTCGGTTTTGTCTGTAGTTTCGGTATGGGTAGCCAGTGCTGTCAGGGAATCGTAAAAGTAAAAAACTAATTCGCTAATCCCCCCGCTTCCTGCAACTGCTAGGGTTTGACGCACTTCTATTGCATCTTGAATTGCCTGTGGATATTGATTGAGGAGATAGGAAGTAGTCAGGCTATAGACCCAATAATAATGCAATCCAATTAAATCATTAGTAGCGGTGAGTTCGGCGTGTATTTGCTCTGTTTTATTTGTCAAAGTTGACTGGTTTTGACTATTTTGGAGCCGCTCAACTGCTTGTAAAATAATCTGAGAGTAGTTTAAACATATTTTGAGATTGAGCTTGGATAGGGTATTTAAATAAGGCTCTGTTTCTGTCGCCAAAGTATTTAAATCCTGACCAATTATATAAGCGCACTGACATAAATGGTGGACGTTATAGCCTGCAAACTCTATATCGCCGACTTCCTGGCCTGTCTGGAAGCCTTCCCTGTATAAAGCTAAACTGTTGCGAAAATGAGATTTATAATGGATAAAAAACGCAGCCAGGAGAACATTAACTTTTGGCTGGATAAAACGTGCATTGAGTTTTGCCATTAGTTGTGATGACATCTGAGCAAAGTCATAAGCTGTATCCAAATCCCCTAACATATTGCTCAATAAAATCGCATAGTTAATGTAACTAAAGGCTGATAGGGAGTTATTACCTTTCTGAATCGACAACATAACTTGAGTCAGAACGATAAATGGAAATAGTTGGGAAGCAGAAAGATAGGCTGCACCGGTAACACTAGAAAGTAACTGCATAATTGCCACTGCTTCCGGTTCTGTCATCACAGGCAAATCGAGTAAATCTTCAGCAGTTCTACCATTAAGCAATTCCGTTACCTTTTCTACAGCCGATGTTATATCTGTCGGTGTCGGCTGCTCTGGAAGGTAAGTGTTAAATTCGCTTAAAGCAGTACAAGCGATCGCGATCGCCTCTTGAAATCTCCCCTGATTTGTATAAGCCTGAATCTGGATTTCGTAGGTCTTGACGTACTCGGTCGCTTGGAGATTTGCAGCTAAAATCACCTTTACTCCCTGCTCCATTTGCTCGTAATTACCGTACAAATACGCCGCTTCTGTTGCTCCTTCCTGCAATCCTAACATCAGGCTGGTTTGGGTCTGCCAAGCACCATCAGACAGTAAATTTATACCTGTAGTGAAATATTTGAAAGCTGGTTCGTAAGCATTTGAGGCTTTAGCTTTGCGTCCAGTAATTAAATTAAGTTGGGCAAGATTATCTTTTTCCGATTGGTCAAGGATAATTGCGATCGCTCTGTTCCAATGGTTGACAATCTCGAAAATCTTGGCTTCTAGTTCGGTGTCTGGGGTGCTTTGTCGCAGCAACCGAGCGATCGCTAAATGAGTTACTTGTTTTTGGTCTTCAGGAATCAAAGAATAGGCAGCTTGTTGTACCCTGTCATGCAAAAATCTATACTTGGCTATTTGCTCGCTGGTGTTTTTATTTTCCAGCCTCAATTTATCGTTATCTTCGCCCTGATAAAACTTATAAATATCACTTTGGGGTAAAATCAAATCGGTCTGTAAAGCGACCCATAAATCAGTTGCGACTTCCACCTCAGATAATTGACAAACAATCGCTAATGTTTGCAAGTCAAATTGGTTGCCAATACAAGCAGCTAGTTTCAATGTAGATTGGGTTGATTCTGGTAATCTTTGCAATTGAAATACCATAAACTCAACTACATCGTCGGTGAGTGTTTGCTGATTAATTTGAGAAATATCACATTGCCAACATCCCTCTGATAAATTAAATTTAATCAATTTATCTTGATATAATGACTTGAGAAGTTGTGTTGCAAAAAAGGGATTTCCCTGGGTTTTCCGATAAATCAATTGCGACAAAGAAAAAGCTGAATTCTCCCTACACTTTAGTGTATCGGCAACAAATTGATTTAATTTGACGTGACTCAGAGGTACGAGAGTAATTGTCTTAACAACAGCCTCAGATTTACTAATTTCCGTTAATCTCATCATCAAAGGATGAGCGGGCGATACTTCGTTATCTCGATAGGCTCCAATTAATAGTAAATATCCCTGCTTTCTATTTACAATTAATAATTGAATCAGATTCAAAGAAGCAGAATCAGCCCATTGTAAATCATCTAAGAAAATTACTAATGGATGTTCTTTTTGGGTAAAAACCTGAAGAAATTTTTGAAAGAGGAAATTAAAGCGATTTTGGGCTGCAATTCCCGATAATTTGATGGGTGGGGGTTGAGTACCAATAATCTTTTCTAATTCGGGTATAACGTCAATAATTACTTGTCCATTTTCACCGACAGCCTCTAATATTTTATGTCTCCATTGCTGAATTTTGACATCGCTTTCCGTTAACAATTGCCCCATTAAATCGCGGAAAGCTTGGACAATGGCACTGAAGGGAATGTTGCGCTGAAATTGGTCATATTTGCCTTTGATAAAATAACCCCGTTGCCGAACAATGGGTTTATGCACTTCATTAACAACGGCGGTTTTACCAATGCCGGAAAATCCCGCCACTAGCATCATTTCAGTTTGACCTGTGCTGATTCTCTCAAAGGCAGTTAATAGCTGATTTACTTCGTTTTCTCTGCCATAGAGTTTTTCTGGGATGATAAAGCGATCGCTAATATCTCGCTCTCCGAGTTTAAATGTTTCTATCTCACCTGTGGTTTGTAACTGAGCTAAACACATCTCTAAATCGTGCTTTAATCCCAAGGCACTCTGATAGCGATCTTCGGCATTCTTCGCCATTAGCTTACAGACAATTGCTGATAAAACTAAGGGAATTTGAGGCTGAATTTGATGAATTGGAATCGGCTCCTTGGCGAGATGACAATGTACTAATTCCATTGCATCTTCCGAGATAAATGGTAACTTTCCTGTCAATAATTTATAGAAGGTGACACCCAGAGAATAAAAGTCACTGCGATAATCTATGCCTCGATTCATTCTCCCAGTTTGTTCGGGAGATAGATAAGCTAAGGTTCCTTCTAAGATATTGAGATTTTGAATTTCTTGGGTTTCTCTTGGTAGGAGGGAAGAAATACTAAAGTCAGTGATTTTGATTTGTTTGGTATCGGGATTTATGAGAATATTCGCGGGTTTAATATCTTTATGAATAACTCTATTCTGGTAGAGATAGTGGAGAGTCTCCGTGAGTTGTAGGGCGATTTGGAGAAATTCTGCTGAAGGTAAAGATTTAGAGCGTTGACTTTCATCTATTTCTAGTTGGAGATAAGTAGATAGGGCGACTCCACCAAAGTCTTCCATGATTAAGGCATAGCTATTGTGATATGTTTCTAGACTTAGGGGTTGAATAATGCGAGGAAAGTTAAGACTTTTAGCGATGGTGTATTGATTGCGAAATTGGACAAGTTCGTTGAAATTTGGGTATTTATTTCGCAACAGTTTGATCGCTACGAGAGTGCGATCGCACTCTCGAATACCTCGATAGACAAGAGTACGAGAACCTCCATAGATTTGTTCTGTGATGGTATATCCAGGCAGATGAGTGACGATCTCCATTTTCCAGCCTTAATAAAGAAAGAAAACTAATGTAAGTATATCTTCTAATTCTATTGTTTTGTATGATAATTACTTATGATTAACAAAATTTAATATAACTTCCCTCATTCCCCAAAAAATGGCATGGGGAGCTTCAATGATAGAGGTAGCTAAATCGGGAAAGAGAGTTTTAAGATAGGTGAGTAAAAAAGTGCGATCGCCTCCAGTCAATGCAACCTTACTTTGTGGAAAGTGGTACAGCCAATCTTCTATAAAGTCCTTAATTCCTGCAACTAATGTGTAAATAATACCGCTCTGTATTGCCTGTGGTGTATCCATAGCCCAGCGTGGGGGCAAATTTTCTGGTAACTTTATTAATGGTAGCGCTGCTGTTTTTTGCGCTAAAGAAGAGAACTGCAAAGCTAAGCCCGGTAAGATTGCACCACCAACTAGGCACTTATTGATATCTGCTCCAGTAAATGTTATTGCAGTGCCAGCGTCAATTACTAGAATGGGCCAACCTAACTCAGTACCAGCACCTAATACAGCCAAAGCCCTGTCAATTCCTAGAGTAGGGTAGAGCCCGGAAAGTGGCAATCGATCTAGAGTAATTATATGGAGGTCAGGGTAGTTTTGCCAAAGTTCCGCCTGCGGCGATACTACAGAAGCTAAAACTAGAGAGATAGGAACAGGGGACAACTTAAATTGATTACTTAACTGCTTTGCAGCATCAGGGGTTAAATGCTCTGTATCCCAGGTTTCCTGAAGTGCTGCACCCGAAAACTTTGCCCAGTGCAGCCGCGAATTGCCAATCATTAAAGCGATTTTGATAGGGTGGTTCATCTCTACTATGGCTTGATTATTGGCTTGATTATTGACTTTCTTTCTTAACATAGCTTTGATATTAAATCTATAAATTTGCAATTATAAATTACGGATAAACGGCTGGTTTTCAGCCGCTAGTTTCCAGTCTATAATATATCTTTAAATTTAGGTTAGGATATTTTGAATTAGTTAAACCATTGATTCACCTGCATTTTGGTTCTTTCCTGGATGACTAGTTTTTTATTCTTTCTGCTATAATTTATTAATATCTAAAAAGTCTGGGTCGAGCTGGTAAGACTAAAGGCGGGGTGCAATTGAGCAGCCTCAGACAAGATTGGGTAAAACACCACAAAAATACTGACCTTCTATGTATTTGAAAGTAGAGTCACCTCACTGTCCCTGGCCGAGAGTAGCATCTAAGTTGACTGAAACAGAGGATGGTATCTCAGAGGAGGATATTTCCTTGATAGAAACAGAGGAACGAGAAAAGCTGATCGTACAATTGCAACAACAAGTTCAGTTGTCTAGCTTGCTGAATCAGATCAATAATGAAATCCGTCGTACCCTCGATTTAGAAGAAGTTCTGAATTCTGCCTGTCGCCTGCTGGGAGAAGCTCTACAATGCAGTCGCACGAGCATTTTAGTTAAAGAATCAGAAGCAGAAGAAAGTCTGATTACGCGGGGAGAATATAACAGAGGAGATAGTTTCGCCCAGCTTGGCATGAAAGTGCCAATTGCTGATAATGCTCATCTCCAAACTCTGATCTCTGAAGATAAACCTTTAGCTGTGGCAAAATTTGCCGATTTTCCCGGATTAGGAGAAGAGACAAGGGAGATTACCAAGACTTTGGGGATAAAGTCGATGCTGGCTGTTGCTACTCGCTACCAAGGACGGGTAAATGGGGTGATTGGGTTGCACCAGTGCGATCGCGAACGGGAATGGACAGAATGGGAAAAGCAACTGATTGAGGGGGTAGCATCTCAGTTGGCGATCGCGATTAATCAGGCAAAATTATACGCTGAAACCCGCCGCCAAGCGGAATATGAATCTTTGTTGCGTCTGCTGAGTAACCAAATTCGCAGCACATTGGATATTAAAACTATACTTCAGACGGCAGTACGAGAGGTTCGCCAACTTTTAAACACCGATCGTGTTGTTATTTACCAATTTAAAGACAAATGGGAAGGGGAAATTGTAGTTGAGGATATTGTGATTCCTTGGCCGTCAATTTTTGGCGATTCCATCACGGACAATTGCTTTTCTCAGGAATATGCTCAGCATTATTTAGAAGGAAGAGTAAGAGCAATCGATGACATTGAAAAGGCTGGTTTAGATAGGTGCCACGTTGATTTCTTAACTGCTTTACAGGTAAAATCTAACTTGATTGTGCCGATTGTGATTAGTAGAAATGAAAGCAGTTCCCTAGAGGTAGAGAAAGAAGAAAATGAGGAAAAGCGGAGAAGTAACATAGGTAAACCTTCCCCATCCCCCTCATCCCCCTCATCTTCCCCATCCCCCACTCGCCTATGGGGTTTAATGATTGCCCAAGAATGTCAAAGTATCCGGCATTGGCAACCCCAAGAAACAGAGTTTCTGCGGCAGTTAGGTGAGCAAATGGCGATCGCAATTCAGCAAGGGGAACTTTATGCACAAGTTCAAGAAGCGGCGATAAAATCGCAAGCTCAAGCTGAACATTTGCAAGCTACTTTACAAGAATTACGCTCTACTCAGCAGCAATTAATCCAGAGTGAAAAGATGACAAGCTTGGGGCAAATGGTGGCTGGGGTTGCCCATGAAATTAACAACGCTAATAATTTTATCCATGCTAATTTATTCCACGCTCAAGAATATGCAAAAACTTTGATTGTCGCGATTGATACCTGTACAGAAGCCTGCCCAGAAGCAGCAGATACTATTAGTAAAATCGCGGAAGATTTAGAGTTAGATTATATTGAGGAAGATTTTCCTAAATTGCTTAAGTCCATGCAAGAAGGGAGCGATCGCATTCGTTCAATCGTGACCACTTTACGTAATTTCTCTCGTCTGGATGAATCTGAATTTAAGCCTGCAAACCTGAATGAGGGTATCGAAAGCAGTTTGGCTATGTTGCAAAATAGACTGAAATCGGGAATCGAAATTCAAAAAGAATACGGAATTTTGCCCTTAGTAGAATGCCACGCAGCCCAAATCAATCAAGTGTTTTTCCACTTGATTCAAAATGCTTTAGATGCCATATTAACATCAGGAAAACCAGGGAAAATTACTATTCGCACAGAAAGTAAGGATGAGTTGGTGACAATTTCAATTCGGGACAGCGGTGTTGGTATTCCCATTGAGATTCAGAACCAAATTTTCGATCCATTTTTTACGACTAAACCAGTGGGAAAAGGTACGGGTTTGGGGTTATCTATTTGCTATCAGGCGATTGTCAAAGATCATGGGGGCACAATTCGTTGTTATAGCAAAGTTGGTGAAGGTACTGAGTTTGTTGTACAATTGCCTTTAGCCGTCTGCTAAGAAATCTGATTTTTTTGACTGGCATTTATTAGAGGTTTGAGTGAAATTGCGGTTTGCTTGTGCTACTAGAATCATCTTTTAAGTCAATTTACCACAAAATGCTATGAACTTTTTAACAACTCTCACTACTAATAACACCGATAGTATCACCCTGAGCATTACTGAAATTATCGATGATAATTTATGTATCACCTGCGAAGCTGGTCAACAAGTTTTCGAGGCAATTGCAGCAGCTTTCAGGGAAGGTAAAAGCGTGGTTCTTTCTTTCAAGGATTGTGAAGACTTTACAAGGGCTTTCCTGAGCGAGGGAATTGCTCAATTGTATGAATATTTTTCAGAAGAGCAAATCCGTAATTCACTCAGTATAGTAGATATCGATCCTGAAGATGCAGAATATATTGAGGATGTTATATACTGGCGACGGCGGTACTTAGAAGACCCTGAGCGTTTCAAGGAAGCCGCAAAAGAATCTCTGTGTGCTGAGGATGATGATGAGTAACCAAGTTTATCAGATCGAATATTACAGATTTAGCTCATCTGATTATATATTATTCGATGCTAATGTGTGGCTGTATATTTATGGGCCGCAGGGTGAGAGTTTGCCAAGATTACGAAGTACATATCACTTAGCACTGAGAAAGATTCGTGGTGCTAAGATTCCAATATTTATCGATGTGCTTGTACTTTCAGAATTCATCAATGCTTATGCTAGGTTTGTTTACAATGGATTTGCCGCAGGGAATAAAACCACAAGATTTTAAGAGTTTTCGCCAAAGTAATCAGTTTAATCAATCCTATTGCTAGCCAAATTGCTAAAGATGCTCGCAGAATACTTAAGAAATGCGAACGAATTGACAGCGGTTTTGAATCAGCGGATTTAGGCGGAATATTGAGTGGTTATGCTGTGGGAGATGCTGATTTTAATGACAAGATTTTAGCTGAACTCTGCAAGGCAAAAAATCTAAAATTGGTGACTCACGATGCCGATTTTAAATGTGAAGCTTTGACTGCGATCGCAGCTAATCGTAAATTTTTTAATTGAAAATGTAACAACGAGGGCCGGGTGAGGTGGCGAGATTAACCGATATTCGGTTATTGATTACCACATTTCGTCAATCTTGTCAAGACAGAGGCTAGAAATTAGAGGAAAGCAAGCAGAAGATAGACTTAGTTTTAGTATTCTTAACTGAGTAATAGGTTTTTTAATAAAGCTTTACAATTAAAACGTGCAAGAATAGAAGTAATGATGTATTAATGGCTTGCTCACAAGGAGGCGACAAATGGTAGCGCTCACTGAACGAGTAGAACGCAGGTTGACTGTAGAGACTGGCGCGATCGCGCCTGACACGACGACCATTCGCTGTCTGGATTGGGATCGCGATCGCTTTGATATAGAATTCGGTCTGAAAAACGGCACAACTTATAACTCATTTATCATTCGCGGCGAGAAAACAGCGCTGGTTGATACCTCCCATGAGAAGTTCCGCCAACAATATCTCGATATTCTTAAGGGGTTAATTGACCCCGCTGAGATTGATTACTTAATTATCAGCCACACCGAACCAGACCATAGCGGTTTAGTTAAAGATGTGCTGCAATTGGCCCCCGAAATAACAATTGTGGCTTCAAAAGTAGCAATTCAATTCTTAGAAGACTTGGTGCATCAGCCATTTAAACGGCAGATAGTTAAAAATGGCGACAAACTAGATTTAGGCAACGGTCACGTTATCGAATTTGTGTCAGCGCCAAACTTGCATTGGCCCGATACAATTTTTAGCTACGATGCTAAAACCCAAGTGATGTTCACTTGCGATGCTTTTGGGATGCACTACTGTTCAGACAGCACTTATGATGAAGATTTAGCAGCGATTGAAGAAGATTATCACTTCTATTATGAGTGCTTGATGGCTCCCAATGCGCGATCGGTTTTGAGTGCAATGAAGCGGATGGCCGAACTGGGAGAAATTAACACAGTTGCTACCGGTCACGGCCCTTTATTGCGTCATAATGTTGTGGAACTGACTGGACGCTATAAAAAGTGGAGTCAAGAACAAACTAAAGCAGAAACAACTGTTGCAGTTTTCTACGCTTCCGACTACGGTTATAGCGATCGCCTTAGCCAAGCGATCGCACACGGTATCACTAAAACCGGTGTTGCTGTCGAAATGATGGATCTAAAAACCGCAGATCCGCAGGAAGTTGGCGAACTGGTAGGTTTAGCTGCTGGTATAGTCATTTGTACGCCACCGAGTACGGGCCCCGCCGCCGCGATCGCAGAAACAGCAATTAACACCATTTTAGCCGCTGTTCATAATAAACAATCTATCGGTTTATGCGAGTCAGGAGGTGGAGACGACTTATCCATTTATCCCCTCCGAAACAAGTTCAAAGAGTTGGGATTAAAAGAAGCTTTCCCCAACATTTTGATCAAAGAAGCGCCGACAGAAGCCACCTATCAATTGTGCGATGAAGCCGGTACCGACTTGGGACAATGGCTAACGCGAGATAAAGCTGTTAAGCAGATGAAATCTCTCGATAGTGACCTCGATAAAGCCTTGGGTCGAATTAGCGGCGGACTGTATATCATCACCGCTCAAAAAGGCGAAGTCAGCGGTGCAATGTTAGCATCATGGGTGATGCAAGCTAGCTTTAAACCATTAGGTTTAACCATAGCAGTTGCTAAAGATCGTGCAATTGAATCGATGATGCACACGGGAGACAAATTTGTTTTAAATGTGCTATCGGAAAACAATTATCAAGCGCTAATGAAGCACTTCTTAAAGCGTTTTCCTCCCGGTGCAGATCGCTTTGCCGGTGTTAAAACTCAACCCGCTAGCAATGGTTCTCCCATTCTTACGGAAGCTCTAGCTTATTTGGAATGTCAAGTAACTAGCCGCATGGAAGTAAGCGATCATCATATTGTCTATGCGACAGTTGATAGCGGCAGAGTCAGCGATCCTGATTCTTTACCAGCCGTACACCACCGCAAAGTAGGCAATCATTACTAGGTTGGTAATAGAGGCTTTTAGGCGCTTGATTATAAAATAAAGCGCCTAAAACCTCTAGCACAAAAAATTTGTTTATAGCAGTTTTCAATTAGTAGGTACTGCTTTTAATAACTAATGAGCAATTAGCAATTAGCAAGATATGTACCTAATAAAACAGAAAGTGGCTATAAATTCACAGACTTAGTTACTAACAACTTAATTGTTAAATAATGCTTACCAACCTTTTGAATGACAGAGATTACATCATAATTATTGCTAGAAGTGCTGCTAGCAGAGAGCAAAATCATCCTCTGTACGAACACTGGCTAGCAGCTCAAGCATCCCTGATTGACTTGGCAAAAAAATGTCAAGAATTAGACAGCGACGGCTTAACTGTCTACGAAGCTTCAACCCCTCTCTGGAAATATGAAAATACAGATGTCAAGCGGTTAGCTGAAATTTTGCAGCGGCAAAATACAACACCAGACCCTGCAAACCTAATTAAAATTAGCTTGCAAGAAGCTCTTAGCGATGCTCTCAACGATTATTTTAAGCGGAAGGCAAGTCCTAAAGCTAAAAAAGGGGCGATAATTGTTGTAGTCATAGACGAAAAACAGGAAGATGGCAAACTTGTTGCTGAGACTATTATCAATACTGCCAATAAGATTGCTAAAGATGAAGAAATTGGCATTAGTTTTATCCAAATTGGCGAAGATGTAGAAACCAGAGAGTTCCTCACTTACCTGGATAACAATTTACAGCAGGTGGGTGCCAAATTTGACATTGTGGATACCAAATTTTGGCAGGAAATCAAAAGAAGTTCCATAGTACAGTTTCTAATTGGTGCGATACATGACTAACACTCTAACTCCTCAAACTATCTCTAACTCGAAACCCCGTGATGTCCAATTTTTCCAGATTGCAGCAGAGACAATTGTACTGCGATCGCGCACTTGGGACAGACTCAAATTCGAGGTTGAATATTCCCTCCAAAGAGGGACAACGGCAAATTCTTTTCTCATTGAATCTGACAAAACAGCCTTAATTGACCCTCCCGGTGAATCCTTCACCAAAAACTATCTAGAGGCATTGCAGCAGCGTTTCGATATCGCTAAGCTAGATTACATCATTCTCGGACACTTTAATGCCAACCGAGCCGTAACTCTCAAAACTCTGCTAGAAATAGCTCCTCAAATTGTCTTTGTTTGCACAAATCCGGCGGCAATTTCGTTGCGTGCGGCATTTCCCGACCAAGAGTTAAATATTAACGTTGTCAGAGGTGAAGAAACCCTTGATTTAGGGAGAGAACATCAATTAAAATTCGTTGCCACTCCTACTCCCAGATGGCCAGACGAACTTTGCACCTACGACACGAAAACACAAGTTTTATTCACAGATAAACTTTTTGGTGCTCATGTTTGCGGCGATCAAGTATTTGATGAAGGGTGGAGCGTTTACAGCGAAGACCGCCGCTATTATTACGATTCTTTGCACGCATCTCAGGCAAAACAAGTGTTAGCAGCACTGGATAAATTGGCGGATTTACCTGTTAAATTTTACGCTCCCGGTCATGGGCCATTGGTGCGTTACGGCCTCACAGAATTAACCCATTTGTATCGGGAATGGAGCCAACAGCAAAAGACAAAAGACTTGACAGTAGTGCTGATTTATGCGTCTGCTTACGGAAATACAGGGATATTAGCACAAGCGATCGCAAAAGGCATTACTAAAGCAGGTGTAGCCGTTGATTCAATTAATTGCGAAGCAGCAGAACCAGGAGAAATTCAAGAAGCCATTGAAAAATGTGATGGATTTATCATCGGTACGCCTACTTTAGCCGGTCATCCACCTACTCAAATTGTAACTGCTTTAGGGGTAGTTTTATCCACAGCAGCTAAGAACAAATTAGCGGGTGTATTTGGTTCTTATGGTTGGAGTGGTGAAGCTGTTGATTTAGTTGAAAACAAACTCAAAGATGCCGGATATCGGTTAGGGTTTGAACCAATTCGAGTTAAATTCAAGCCTACAGATGTCACGATTCAACAATGCGAAGAAACGGGAACTGACTTTGCTCAAGCATTGATAAAATCTCAGAAACTCCGCGCACCCCGACCTGCATTAGGTAGCGGTGCAGACCGCACAGAACAAGCTGCTGGTCGAATTGTTGGCTCTCTTTGCGTAGTTTCTGCTAAGCGTGGAGAAGTCGCTAGCGCGATGTTAGCATCGTGGGTATCGCAAGCAACATTTAATCCTCCAGGTGTTACTTTGGCGGTAGCAAAAGATAGAGCAATTGAGTCTTTGATGCACAATGGCGATCGGTTTGTGTTGAATATTTTAGCAGAAGGCCGACAATTACGGAAGCATTTCATGAAGAGCTTTGCTCCCGGTGAAGACCGTTTTGCCGCAGTAGAAACTCAGGAAGCTAGTAATGGTTGTCCGGTTTTGAGTGATGCTCTTGCTTATCTGGAGTGCTCAGTTGCAAACCGGATGGAATGCGGAGATCATTGGGTAATTTATGCGGTAATTGAAAATGGTCATCTGCTCAAAGCTGATGGTGTGACAGCGGTGCATCATCGTAAATCGGGGAGTTATTATTAAATATTCGTTGATACGCGCGATTACGTAACGCCGCCAGGATGGCGGCGTTACGAATAGTTTTGCGTAAGTCCTATAATTAACGTGAGGTCAAAATAAACCATCTGAGTAGTCGCCTTCCTAGTTGCACTTTTCAACTAAACAAAACGACTGGGAGATAATTTAGGAATTAACGGATCGTTTTCCCCAACAGCACAATTAGCAAATCGCTTAGCTAGAGGCGGTACAAATACTAAAGGATTGCTAAATCCCGAAAATATATGTATTCCCTCAATATTAGGAATTGCACCAATTAAAGGTAGACGATCGCAACTAAAAGCCACTAAGCAATCGTGCCAAGTTGCCGGTAAATTTTCCAAAGCAGGTAAAAACTTCCCCACACCTGCGCGAATGGCGGCCTCACTTTCAGCGCGATCGACAGTAGCATTAGGATCGCTTAACACGCGAGATAATTGCCCAATACGGATGCTACCATCTTGGAATTGAATCGCACCTGCATCTAAAACTGATGGTGCCAAAACATTTCCAGGTTCATCCCACAAGGGATCGACTTCAACTTGACTCGCCGCCGCTTCCATGGGGAAACGTTGGAGCACTGCTTGCATGATTAGCGATCGCACTTTCACCTCTCGGCTAGCTTGAGGCGGTATCTCCAACATCTCAGCGCGTGTGAAATATAGCCGTAGAGGAATCCCGGCGGATGTTAACAACATCCTACTCAAACCCCCGGCGCAAACAGCCACATTCTGCGCGTGATAAGTCTCTGTCGCACTCTTGACTCCCAAAATGCGATCGCCTTCCCGGACAAATCCTCTCACCTGAGCAAATTCTATGGAACCACCCAAATCCACAAAGCGATCGCTGTAACCCTGAGTTGTGGCTTCCGGCGAAATATGACCGTGCGCGACAGTAAGGGCACCAGCGATCGCCTTGGGATTTAGCAGAGGTTCCAACTCGCAAGCCGCCTCCACACTCAAAAGCCGAGGCGCGATCGCAAAATGCGCGTAGCTAGCAGCAACTTTCTCAGGGCGATCGCCAGCAGCAATTGTTAACAATAAATCCAGTTCCCGAAACTGAGTATCGGTATCCAACTCTTGAGATAAATGGCGGTGAATTTCAATTCCCTCGCGGCACAATTGACAAGTTAAATCTGTCGTACCAGACCAAAATGCAAGACCACCATAACTAAAACGAGTAGCATTTTGGACTACACCATTTTGCTCTAATAATAATACAGTCAAACCTTTTTTGACCAATTCATAACTAAGAGCTGCACCTGTAATCCCAGCACCAATAACAATCCAGTCAAAAGTTTTCATTCCCATTTTAGAGTTAAGGAGTTCTACAATTTTAAACAAAAATATGTCCGTAGGAAGAGGTCGCCTTCGAGGTCGGCAGTTGGAAGTTACCCCCCTTGAGAGATGCTTTCTTAGGGCGTTTTTACTTTCAATATAGGTAATGCTACACCAAAAGCTGACGCTTGCTGTATCAGCCGCCAAAAGTACCTCAAATCCTGTGGGTAAGGCGAAAGCAAAAAAGTAAAACGACAAAAATTTAGCAAGGCGCAAGAGGAATTTATGACTATCGACAAGACTAACGCAATTAATGACGTTAATCGCGCCACTAATCCAGGCGATCGCATCTCCGATGAACCCCAATCCATCGAAGAAAAAGCTAAGCAACTGGCCGTCGATGACGTTCCCGACATTACGGGAGACAATATTACAGTTCCTACTTACTTCATTGTTGAAGAACCAGACGGCGAAAAGAAAGCACTGCATCACGTTAAGGATGCTGACGAAATATCCGATGTAATTAGACAAGCTCGTACTGATGAAAATGGCGAGCGCGTGTGGCGGTAAATTTAAATTCCCGATCGGGATGTCTTAACTTTTTCAACACTTATTTAACGGAGGAATCATGGAAACAAATCAAAGAGAGACAGCACCTTTCCCCAATATTCCGCCGATTTTGGAAAGTCTCGATTCCGAGTACCGCGACAGTGGTATAACCAGCTCGATTAACATCGCAGGCCATCCGATCCACCCCGTAATTGTGATCTTCCCAGTTGCCTTTTTAGTAGGAGCAGCAGGTAGTGATATTGGCTATTGGCTAACAAGCGATCCCTTTTGGGCTAGAGCCTCTGTTTGGCTGATTGGTGCAGGTTTTGTGAGCGGTATTTTAGCAGGAATTACGGGCTTTTTGGACTTCTCAAGAATTAAAAGAGTCCGCGATCGCAGTGCTGGCTGGTTGCACATGGCTGGTAATATTACAGCTCTAGTATTGTCCCTGATTAACTGGGTAATGCGCTTCGGCGATCCAATCGCGCCCATATTTCCCATAGGCATTACAATTTCTATCATTGTCGCCACTTTGTTAGGAATTAGTGGTTGGTTTGGCGGGGAACTAACGTTTCGACACAAAGTTGGCGTGATTGGGCCTAGTAGCCAAATGCGCTAGTTACTTGTCAATAATCCCAGATTTTTATATAGGGATTGAATCCTGAAAATATGAGCCTGTAATGCTTCAGGGGGCGCTTTTCGCCCCCTGAAGCAATAAGCTCATCGAAGAGCTGCATTCAGAACGAAAGCTCTAATTTGAATACCTCTCAAAGATAACCATGAATATCCGTTCTTTACCATAAGTAATCAGATGATTTCTTAATTGCCGTAAAAAATAAATATAGTTTTCTCGCTCAAAAAAGATAAGCTGACAGTTATTACCTCGGTTATAAACATGGTAGTAATTACCCGCTTGGAAGATAATTTGGCGACGTGGCATATCAGAGTGTAGGTGAGGAAGTCAGAAATGTGCGATCGCATGGGAGTTAGAAACCGGGTTTCTTACCCAAATCTTCGGTAGGATGCAAAAATTATCGCAGAAACCCGGTTTCTAGGCTGAGGGTGCGATCGCATGGGAGTTAGAAACTGGGTTTGTTATCCAAATCTTCGTTAGGATGCCTAAATTATCGCAGAAACCCGGTTTCTGGGTTAAGGGAGCGATCGCGTGGGTCTGAGAAACCGGGTTTGTTATCCAAATCTTCGATAGGATGCCTAAATTATAGCAGAAACCCGGTTTCTGGGCTGAGGCTGAGGTGCGATCGGAATACGCTAATATTTCTATATTACGTACTATTTGGAATACAAATCGCAAACAATATTGGGTTTTTGCGTAGATGAATTACTCGATCGCTATTGACTATCTCAAGGATTCCGATCCCATTTTGGGACAACTCATTGACCAAGTTGGTGGGTGTCAATTAAATCAGCGCGAGTTGGAGGGAGACTTGTTTTTTTGTCTATCCCAGTCAATTCTGCATCAACAACTTTCTACTAAGGTAGCTAAAGTCATCCACGCTCGATTTCTCCAACTTTACGCTAACACTCAGTTCCCTTTGGCGCAAGATGTCCTCGATACGCCGGATGAAGTGCTCCGCCAGGTGGGTATTTCGCGGCCCAAAATATCTTATCTCAAAGATTTAGCGCGTCATGCGATCGAGGGATTGCCGACCATTGAGGAGTTGGAAATCATGGATGATGAATCGATTATCAAGAATCTAACGCGAGTCAAAGGTATCGGTCGCTGGAGTGTTCAGATGTTTTTAATTTTCCGTCTCAATCGGTGGGATGTTTTACCTGTGGATGATTTGGGTATACGTTCAGGGATTCGGAAACTCTATGGTCTTGATGCACTTCCCGATCGCAAGACTACAGAACGTTTAGGGCAAAAGTGGAAGCCTTATTGTAGTATTGCTTCGTGGTACTTGTGGCGCAGTTTGGAACCTTTACCGTTAGTTTGAGGATTGTTAGAATCAGGGGAAGATGCGATCGCATGAAAGGGTGGTGTCTTCAGGCGATCGCTCGTATTGTTCATTCTATACATCTAGAGTGTACAATTGTCCCTATTGTCCTAATGTTGACTCTAATCAATAAAAATATTCTAGTAAATTAGATTCGTGTTAAGATTAAACGGACAGTAATCCTTCATACAGGGCTTCTTTGACATAGAGAGAAAACAGAATGGAAAACGGACAGAAGGCTATTAGCGATCTGTTTGAGAGCCGCAGAATTTTCAACATTCCTAAGTATCAACGTGCATACGCATGGGAAACTAAGCAGCTACGAGATTTTATTAGCGATCTCGATAACCAGGCTTTAGGCAAAGATTACTTTTAATGATGTACTGAGGTTATAAGAGTATTTGATTCACCAAATTGTTTGAAGGGAGCTATGAGGCGAGGAAAAGCTTTCATAATCTCTGTCTAAACCGCTGTATCAAATCCCGTAAATTGACCATAATTAATGTAGGAGCAGGTTCACAAATATCCGTAATCAAACACTCCTAGATATTGTAAACCCGCCCCTCACTCCTAACAATGATTAATCAACCAAACTGGATATAACCAACATTAAGAGGCCCAAAGAATCACACCCACTTCATAAGGGCTACTAAGATAATCGTGCTTAGGCAAAACCCGCATCGATAAACCCTGTAACCCACTGGAAGTATAAGTAATATCAGCCAAATAAAGCGTCGAATTGTGAGCATCTTCTCCCACATACTCCATCACCACCGGCATCCCTCCAATAATTTGCCCATTAGTATCCAGAGCACCTTGATAGAGTTCCACTTGCACATCCGCAGGAGTCAACCCAGCTAAATTAATTCGAGCTTTCACAGCGATCGACTGATTCACCTTAACTTCGACATCTTCAGAGACATCAACCGCCTCAATTTTGATGTCATACCACTTCTCTAGTAACTGTTTCTTCCACTCAGCTAACTCCTTAGCGGGAGCATAACTTTCAGAAGTCATTCCGTAGAAGCGATCGCTAGCCGGAAAATAGGCCCGCTGCGCGTAATCTTGTACCATCCGGGCAGTATTAAATACAGGACAATTCAAGCGAATTGCATCCTTCATTTTCGCCACCCAACCGCGAGGAACACCCTCAGCATCGCGATCGTAAAATAGAGGTACAACTTCCTTCTCCATCAAGTCATACAAAGCATTCGCCTCAACCTCATCTTGATACTCAGTATCCTCATAAAACTCCCCATGACCGATCGCCCAACCAGTGCGAACATAATCCGCTTCATCCCACCAGCCATCTAAGATACTTAAATTCGGCAAACCATTCATCGAGGCTTTCATCCCCGAAGTACCAGAAGCCTCACGGGGACGACGCGGCGTATTTAGCCAGACATCGCAACCCGCCACCATAAACCGAGAAACATTAATGTCGTAATTCGGGAGAAATACGATCGAATCGCGCACATCTTGCTCGCGGATGAAGTGAACAATATCGCGGATCAATTCCTTACCCGGAATATCCATCGGGTGAGCCTTACCAGCGATTACAAATTGCACCCGTTGGCCCTTTTCCCGCATAATTCGCTTAATGCGATCGACATCGCGCAGGAACAAAGTAGCGCGTTTATAAGTAGCAAAACGACGCGCAAAACCAATTGTTAAAACACTAGGATCGAGAGCTTCTTGGGCCAGATCGAGTTCCTTTTGGGAAGAACCGCGATCGCGCAAACTCTTGACCAACAACTCCCGCGCAAACACTACCAACTCCAGACGACAGCGTTCGTGATTGCGCCACAACTCCTCATCAGGAATCGCAGACAAACGATCCCACAAGCGATCGTCTTTGTGACTCATCTCCCAATTGGGGCCGAGATAGCGATCGTACAACTCCTGAGTAGGCTTAGCCACACAACTACGGGCGTGTACCCCATTCGTAATCGACGTAATCGGCACTTCATCCACAGGCAATCCCGGCCATAAATCCTGAAACATCGGGCGCGAAACCTTACCGTGCAAAGCCGCCACACCATTGACAAAACTGGACATTTTAATTGCCAGAATTGCCATATTCAAAGGCGCGACCAAATCACCAGTATTTTCCCGGCCTAAAGCCATAAATTCATCAGGAGATAAACCAAAAATCTCGGCATAATCGCCGACATAGTGCATCACCATCTCTGGATCGAACAAATCAAAACCAGCAGGAACAGGCGTATGAGTTGTGAATACGCTACTAGAAACAACCACTTGTTCCGCAGCCTCAAAACTCAAGTGTTCTTCCTGCATCAAAACGCGGATGCGTTCCAGAGTCATAAACGCTGCGTGACCTTCATTCATGTGGTATGTCGTCACTTTCAGCCCCAAAGCCTTCAGCATTTTCACACCACCAATACCCAGCATAATTTCCTGGTGCATCCGCAGATCCTTATCGCCACCGTAAAGTTGATCGGTGATATCTTGGTCGTAGCGGTTGTTGGGTTCAATATTCGTATCTAGCAAGTACAAAGGTATAACACCCACTTGCACCCGCCAAATCCGGGCGTAGACTTGACGGCCAGGATAGTCTACTGCAATTCGCAACTCCGAGCCATCGGGATTGCGCTCCAAGTGCAGGGGCATATTATAGAAATCATTGATCGGGTAGCGCTCTTGCTGCCAGCCATCAGCGTTAAGGTACTGGGAAAAATAACCTTCCTGGTACAGCAAACCCACTCCTACAAGCGGCAAACCTAAATCGCTAGCAGATTTGAGGTGATCGCCAGCCAGCACCCCTAAACCGCCAGAATAGATGGGCAGAGCTTTGACTAAGCCAAATTCCATCGAAAAGTAAGCGTAGCATTCCTGCTGCTTCGTACTGCGCTGTTTGCGATACCAATCTCGGTTTTTGAGGTAATCGTCTAATTGCAAGGCTGCACGGTTCATTTGAGCCAGGAAGCCTCGATCTTCTGATACTTCCTGGAGTCGCTGCTGAGAAATGGTTCCTAGCATCAATACCGGGTTTTGGTTGCTAGAGTCCCACAAGTCGCGATCGAGCCTGCGGAATAAGTCTTTAGTCTCTACATTCCAATCCCAGTGCAAGTTGTAGGCAAGCTTGCGTAGAGGTTCGAGACTTGAGGGTAACGAAGGAGAAACGTTAAATGTGCGAATTGGCTGCATGGACAAGACCTCTAACTTCAGATACGCTTATCTTCTGCTGTGTTTAGCCTTAAGTCGGTTGTTCTTAACACTGTTTTGAGATATCTATTGAATTTGGGACTGGGAACTGGGGACTGAGGACTGGGGAGAAGGGGAGAATTGCCAGTTAACAGTTAACAGTTAACAGTTAACAGTCAACAGTTAACAATTTAAAATTGGTTGTCCCGTTCTTAAAAATTATGAGCCAGACGATCGCAGAACTTGAAGCCGAAATCGCCCCCTTGCAAGCGGAAGTCCTTTCCCTGGAAGGGAAACTCGATGAAATTCGCCAACAGCGCTCTTCATTCCGAGTCGCTGTTGCCTTCCCTAAAAATAACTCACCGGAAGCTCTTGCCCAATTTCACAAGCATAATGCTGCGGCTGCGGCTAATTGGGTACAACAACTTAAGGAGATTGACAAAAGTATCCAAGCTCTAGAAATTCAACTCAAGCACAAAGAAACTTTACTAACACACAAGCAGGCTGAGTTGGATCGGTTACGCTCTCAGCAGGAATGGTTGGAACTTGAGCGACAGGTGCAAGCGGGAGGAAAGCTTTTGCAATCTCAAGCTCAAAAAATTAATCAGCTAGCAGCACAGCTAGAGGTGGAAATTCAGTCTTTTAAGGCAATTTACCAGGAGGTGAATCCGAGTTATTGCCAGTGGTTACAAAAACCTGTAACTATTGTTCAGTTTTCGGCAACGACAATTCCTCATGTTTTCTTTCAAGGCAATAAATTTGAGCTGGGGAATAAGGAAATTGACTGGAATCAGGAATTGGAAATTGAAAATGGGGAGTTATAGCTAGGGAAGAGGGGCTAGGGGCTAGGGGCTAGGGGCTAGGGAAGAGAGAAGAAGGGTTTAGAATTAAGGGTTTCGGGAATTCACAATGTCATAAGTGCCGAGAAGGTTGCTATATGAGTTTGTAGGGGCGGTACTCTCATGTCCGCTCGATTGTTATAAGTTTTTGAGTTTTCAATGAAGAATTTAATTTTGGTGTTGATGTTGATTCTGGTTGCTGTTGGGGTAGCTGGTTGGGGTTCTCACTCTTGGTATCCCTCGTTTGTACCAGAGGTGAAAGTCGATCGCACTGTGAATATTTCGCCAAACTCCACACCGCCAGAGTTGTCTTACCCACAGGAGCTAGAATTGCCACAGGTTGATTCTGAGCGACTGTGGGGACACCTTGAAGCCTTGGCGGGAGAACGTTATGGGGATGGCGATCGCGATCGCACTCGAAATTACTTATCTCAACAATTGCGAGAGATGGGATTTTCACCAGTATTGCAGCCCTTTAATGGCGGTGTCAATGTCTTTGCGGAACGTAAAGGTACTGACCCTTCAGCGGGTGCTATTCTAGTTGGTGCCCATTACGACACTGTACCGCGATCGCCGGGAGTTGATGACAATGCTACTGGGGTGGCCGTAGTTCTAGAAGTGGCACGACTTTTAAGCTCAAAATCAACGCCTCGGACGTTACAAGTGGTATTATTCGATCGCGAAGAATTGGGACTTTTAGGCAGTTTGGCTTTCACTGGTAACAAGTCGCAGTTAAAGGATTTACAAGGAGTAATAGTTCTGGATATGGTGGGTTATGCTTGCCAAATTTCAGGATGTCAGAGCTATCCAGAAGGGCTAGCTTCTAATCAATTTTTGCAGGCCGCAGGAGTGAAATCTCCAGACAAGGGAGAATTTATCGCTGTGGTAGGAGATGCCGAACATTTGCCATTACTGAGTACTTTCACGGAGTCCGGGAAAGCGGATTTACCCACAGTTGTAACGCTTCCAGTTCCCCTCAAAGGCGTGCTGACACCGGATGTTTTACGGAGCGATCACGCGCCTTTTTGGTATCAGGGAGTGGGTGCGGTGTTGGTGACGGATACTGCAAATTTGCGATCGCCTCACTATCACCAACCTACGGATACTCTAGCAACTATCGATCGCCCTTTCTTTACGGGTGCTGCTCAAATTGTTGTCAATGCTACTGCTAAACTATTAGTTAGTGGTTAAGGA
>NZ_CACA01000270.1:0-2986 GCF_000180455.1 Kamptonema sp. PCC 6506 | reverse complement strand
CATCTCTCATTCTCCTTCTTCCTTCTTCTACTACAGCCAACTTTTGAGCGTGATTGCAATTAGGATGACTGCTGTTAACCTTACCCGCAGCAGCGATACCTAAACCCATTAAAACAGCTAAAGCAGTAGTCGTTCCCCCAACTACGCACTCCCCTAAGATCGCATACCCGCCATTAGTTTGGGCCGCTAACTCTTGCCCCCAAAATAAACCGCGATCGAGCAAATGCTTCACAGTTGAAAGTTCTAAAGCATTTCCAGAAGACAGACATTTAGCTGGAGTACCACCTAAATCAAAAGTCGGCACTGGCGGCGATAATGGCAAACCAGCATTAAATAAATACAAAGGAATGCCCAAACTCTCCACCACAGCGCGGGAGATAAGTACCGGAGACGCACCAGCATCAAGAGGCGGTAAAGGATATTTAGGCTGACTGCGAGGGCCATTGTAGAGAAACTCCGCATCTGCCAAACAAGTATATTTTCGGTCAGCCGGAGTAGCGCCGGCTGCGGAAATGCCAGGAATTAAACCAGTATCAGTAAATCCTAAAACGCAGGCAAACACAGCTTGGCGATGCCGATATTGTTCCAACCACCTCTGTCCCTGTTCTAGTTGAGTATAAACTTTAATCATTTCTGGGCGTTATTGCAAAGTAGCAGGGGAGATGGGGAGCAGGGGAGCGGGGGAGCAGGGGAGCAGGGGAGCGGGGGAGCGGGGGAGATGAGGAGAGGAAGAGAATTTTTCCCAAATTAGCAATTAGCCATTAGCAATACCAATTACCAATTACCAATTACCAATGAGTACATTACTTATTACTGGAACTGATACGGATGCGGGGAAAACGGTGTTGACTTGTGCTCTGGCTGCTTATTGGCAGAGGTATTGCTGCGATCGCGAAGTCGGCCAAAGGCATCGCAGTTTAGGAATTTTGAAGCTTTTGCAAACTGGAACTGGCGATCGCGAACTTTACAGCCGTTTATTTTCCCTTAACCAATCCCCACAAGAACTCAACCCTCTCCACTTCAGTGCGCCGTTAGCGCCTCCGATCGCTGCTGAACGGGAAGGTAGGCGTGTAGAATTAGAACTGGTCTGGAATGCCCTATTAAGCTTGCAGGAGCAGCGAGATTTTGTGTTGGTTGAGGCGTTAGGAGGATTGGGTTCTCCTGTAACTCATGAATTGACAGTAGCTGATTTAGCAAGAGATTGGCGGATGAGCGCGGTTTTAGTTGTGCCAATCAGATTGGGTGCGATCGCGCAAGCCGTAGCGAATACTGCCCTTGCCAGACTAACTGGTGTTAAGCTCAAAGGTATTGTCCTCAATTGTGTCAAGCCTTGCTCAAACCAAGAAATTGCGGATTGGACACCAATTGATTTAATTGAATCTTTGACTCAGATTCCGGTGTTGGGGATTCTGCCGCACCTTGATGACCCCACAGACCTTGCTAAATTAGCACAAGTAGCTTCAGAATTAGATTTAGAGCGGTTAATGCCTATAGTCAATGCGCTTTCCACTTCAAAATTTAAATAGTTTAATCCCATGTTTTTTTAAAGGTGATAAAAAATGGTTTCAACTTTTCCGAGCTTAAATTCCGTTGAAGCATCGCAATTACGGTTTGAAATTCGAGCATTACAACCTAAGTTAGTAGAATGGCGACGACGACTGCACCAACGTCCTGAACTTGGTTTTACAGAACAATTAACGGCTGAATTTATCTCCCATAAATTGCAAGAATGGGGAATAAAAAATCAAATAGGTATTGCTAAAACCGGAATTGTCGCAACCATTGACAGCGGTAAACCCGGGCCAGTTTTAGCAATTCGCGCTGATATAGACGCTTTGCCAATCCAAGAAGAAAATGAAGTATGCTATCGTTCTCAGCATGACGGAATTATGCACGCTTGCGGGCACGATGGTCACACTGCAATTGCCCTGGGTACTGCCTACTATCTCGCCAATCACCGAGAAGATTTCAAAGGTACAGTTAAGATTATATTCCAGCCAGCAGAAGAAGGGCCAGGAGGCGCACAGCCAATGATTGAAGCGGGAGTTTTAAAGAATCCCGATGTCGATGCAATCATTGGTTTGCATCTATGGAACAATCTTCCTTTAGGTACATTAGGTGTTCGTAGTGGCGCGTTAATGGCGGCAGTAGAAATTTTTGAATGTACAATTTTTGGTAAAGGTGGACACGGTGCAATGCCACACCAAACCGTTGATTCAATTGTTGTCGCCTCTCAAATTGTCAATGCTTTACAAACGATTGTAGCTCGTAATGTCGATCCAATTGATTCGGCAGTAGTAACAGTTGGTGAATTTCATGCTGGTACTGCCCATAATGTCATTGCTGATACAGCACAACTCAGCGGTACGGTACGATATTTTAATCCGAAATATCAAGAGCAAAGATTTTTTGATAAACGAGTAGAACAGGTAATCGCAGGGATTTGTCAAAGTCACGGAGCGAGTTATAAACTGAATTATTACTCTCTATATCCACCAGTAATTAATGATGCAAAAATAGCAGATTTAGTAAGAAGAGTAGCTGAATCTGTTGTAGAAACGCCAGCGGGAGTAGTGCCAGAATGTCAAACTATGGGCGGCGAGGATATGTCATTCTTTCTCCAAGCTGTACCTGGTTGTTATTTCTTTTTGGGTTCGGCAAATCCAGATAAAAATTTAGCTTATCCTCACCATCATCCCCGTTTTGACTTTGATGAAACTGCCTTGGGTATGGGAGTAGAAATGTTTGTAAGGTGTGTAGAAAAGTTTTGCAATTAGCTATTTGTTAACTGTTAACTGTTAACTGTTAACTGTTAACTGTTATAGGATTTATACAAAATCATGACTTATACCAAATCCGGGTTAGTCATCCCCTTTATTAGCAATAATCCGTCATTGCGAGCTCCGCGAAGCAATCGCAGAGACTAGGCGATTGCTTCGCGGAGTTCACAATGACAATAAAGGCGGTAGTAAAGCCGAATTTGGGA
>NZ_CACA01000271.1:0-62907 GCF_000180455.1 Kamptonema sp. PCC 6506 | reverse complement strand
AAGTAGTTGGACAAAAATAAATAATGTCATTGCGAGCCCAGCGAAGCAATCCCAAACCCCTGCGTTGGCGAAGCCTGCGCGTAGCGCTTATGCTTCACTTCACTATCGTTCCGTTCGCAATGACATGGTTGCGTTTATTTATGTCCGACTACTTATACAGGGGTGCCAAAACAGGCTCGCGCTCTTGAATTGTAGCCGCCTCTGACTCTGACTCTGACTCAGTACAGTAAACTTCACAAGAATTGTTCGGGCTCTCAATCAGCTTGATTTTATATAGCTGTGCTCCTAACTCGCGGATGGGCGATCGCAACAACTCCCGAATATAAATCGCAATATTCTCCGCCGTCGGTACAACCTCAGCAAAATAAGCTATATCTTTGTTTAAAAAGGTGTGATCCAACGGATCGAGTACATACTCGTCAATCGCCTTTTGTAAAGCTCCCAAGTCAACAATCATACCCGTGCGTTCGTCCATTTCGCCTTTGACGGTTACTTCTAAGTGATAATTGTGACCGTGACCATTAGGGCGAGCACACTTACCATAAATCTCGCAGTTTTCCTCATAGCTAAGTTTGGGATGAGCGAGTCTATGAGCGGCGCTAAAGTGGGTGCTGATAGTCAGATAAGCTTCCATTCCGTTTCCTAAATAATCTGCCCAAAGTTCGGGGTGTTCAAACAGTTGAATACGAGTCAAAGGTAAGTGCGGTGCGAGGCGCTGCCAAATTACCCTAGCAATGTTTTCGGTGGTTGGCAAAGTTTGCTCAAACTCTGGCCAAGCTTGGTTGAGATAGGAAAAGTCGAGATGATTGGTGACTTCCCGCTTGATGACGTGCTTGACATTTGACAAGTTGAGCACCATGCCGTAGCTATCGAGTTCGCCTATCATCGAAACGTATAGGACGTAATTGTGCCCATGTCCCGGTGCGCGTGCTGTGGGGCCAAAGCGATCGCTGTTTTCGGCTGCACTCAATTCTGGCAACCAGTAGCGGTGACTCGCTGAAAATTGTGCCCGCCTATTTATAACGCATTGCATAAACCAGTGGGGTATTATATTGTTAAGTTCTGTAAACAAGTTTACACCTTTTTAAGGATAGTTTCATCCTTAATCGGGATTTAGGGCGATCGCTCTTGCATTGTAGTACATGACTTGAGTGGAGATCGCAGTATTTCCAAAGTAGTAAGGACGCTCACAGCGATTGCAGGTGCGGTTCTGGCACAATTATCAGGGAATTCGATCGCAGTAATCAGAAGTGAGGAGCCAAATTTCTTCTTCAAGAATAGGACTTACACGCGGATAACATAATTCTGTTGCGATCGTAGGGACGTAATCTCAAAACTAAGTTTTTGGTATTTCGTGCGTAAGTCCTGAATAATTTATCGATTACCAATTATTAATAAATTAGGATTTTAGTAGAACATAGAAAATGGTTAAAAATCTCGAAAAAATCTTTACAACTCCGTTGTTTTATCTAGGAGATAAACATCTATCACTGAGTTCAATAGTCGAATTATTATTTTTAGTTTTAGGAGTGCTTATTGTTTCTCGTGTTCTTAGCGAGTGGATTAAGCGAGGACTGCTAGTTCGCATGAAATTAGACCGGGGTAGCAGAGAAGCGATCGCCGCCTTGAGTAGTTATATACTAGCCGGTTGTGGTTTAATAATTGTTCTACAAAGTGAAGGTATTAACCTCAAATCCCTCACTGTCATAGCTGGAGTTGTAGGCATTGGCTTCGGCTTCGGATTGCAGAATCTAGCCAGCAATTTTATCAGTGGAATCACACTACTTTTTGAACATCAGATTAGAGTTGGAGACTTTGTTGAAATTGATAACCTATTAGGAACAGTAGAAAATATTTCCATCCGCTCTACAATCATCAGAACAATCGACGGTCTTTTTGTCATTGTACCCAACATCAAATTTGTTGAAAATAATATTATTAACTGGAGTTATAAAGATCCTAAATGCCGCATTCGCGTTCCCGTAGGAGTTGCTTACGGAACCGATCCATTATTGGTCACAGAAGTTTTATTAGTTGCGGCCCGCATGGAACCAAATGTTTTATCTCATCCCTCTCCCAAAGTATGGTTCCAAAAGTTTGGAGATAGTGCTTTAAACTTTGAACTTTTAGTTTGGATTGACCACCCCCAAGAAAGCGATCAGATTAAAAGTGCTTTGAATTTTTTGATAGAACATGAGTTGCGTAACCGAGGTATTGAAATCCCATTTCCTCAGCAAGATTTGTGGTTGAGAAATCCGCAAGATTTAAATAAATTATTTCGTTATAGCCATAGCGAAACTGAAATTACTGATGGTATAGCATTCGCACAAAATAGCTCTATTTCCGAGCAAAAGAAACCAGGTTCAAAATCGCTAAATCATTGGAATCTACGAGATTTATTACGGCGAGTAGCTTACTTTGAGCAGTGTACAGATTTGGAACTACGACAATTAATTGAATATGGCTATAGACAACTGTTTCCCGCAGGACAAACTATATGTCAGGAAAACGATCCCGGTGATTCTTTTTATATTATTCTTTCCGGTACGGTAGAAGTGCTTTCTCAACGTGCTGATAAATATATTGCTACTATTCATGAAGGCGAGTTTTTTGGCGAGATATCTTTGCTTTTAGGAACTCCTCGTTCAGCGACGGTTAGAGCTATGGAAGATTCAATTTTGTTTGTTGTAGAGCGTCATGACTTGCAAAAACTTTTAGTAGAGCAACCAAGTTTAGCAGACCAAATTGCTAAAAAATTATCGGAACGCAAACAAGCATTGCAAGCTTTGGGATTATTCGATGAAAGTTCCTCAGAGCAAACACCTTTTATTAGAATACGTAAGCGAATTCAAACTTTATTTGGGATTTAATAAGAAAGAAGGAAGAAGGATTTAGTTATGCTAGGAGATTCCCCAAAACTAACGTACAGCTTGTCTTTCTTATTCCCCATCCCTTGACAATCGAGAAAAAGCACCTTACACTGATATTACGAACACAAACTAAATTTCAATGATTACTAACTCTACTATTAATTGCAAACCTCCGAGCCGATGGCACGACGTTCTCGCCCCCCACAGCATCGGCTACCGGATCAAGCTGCTGGCCCAACTCAGCGGCCGCAGGTTTCAAGAACGGCTGGAACCCTTTGGTTTAACGCCTTTTCATTGGTTAGTGTTGTGCTGTCTGTGGCAAGAAGACGGCCTCCCCACTTCCAGCATTGGCGAGAAACTGCAACAGGTAGGGGGGACTTTAACAGGGGTGATCGATCGCATGGAAGAACGGGATCTAGTCCGCCGGGAACGCGATCCCAACGATCGCCGTATTTGGCGCATTTGGCTAACTCAAGCTGGCCGGGAACTGCAAGACGTACTCCCACCGATCGCACTCGGCATCCGCGAACAAGCTATGACCGGAATTTCGAGTGCCGATCGCGAACTCTTCTCAGAACTCATAGATCGGGCGATCGCCAATCTTTCCTAAGATTTCCTCCCTGGGATCGCCCTAATGGATGAAGTGCAACCATCACCACCTCTTGTAGATTTAAATTAATCCTCAAATCATCCTCATGAAAGAAGTCTAGCCGCCCTCACTCTTTGTAAACTCTAATTAATCCTCTAATACTACGTACTCTAAACAAAAGCAGCCTTAATACCATAAAACTACGCATTCTAAACAAACGACATCTTAGTAAATACCAGGAGAGAACCACAATGCAACGCCCTAACGAAGAAATCAACGCCGCCGAACTCAACGGCAAAGGACAAGGAGTCGCCCTTCTAGAAAAGCCAGATGTCGGCGTTGCAGATATCAGCGATAAAATGCCTGCGATCGAGACTGAGACAGCGATTGCACCCATTACCGAAACAGAGCAAAAACAGCCCCCAGCCGACCAGCCGAAGAAAGGCGGCCCGAACTTACTAATCTTGGGAATATTAGGAATAGGTGCGATCGCCGCTAGCACCTTTGGGTATAGATACTGGCAATACGCCTCCGCCCATATCGAGACGGAAAACGCCACAGTTTCCGGTCATATCCACCAAATCAGCACCCGTATTAACGGGACTGTCAGCGACGTACTCGTAGCCGACAACCAGCAAGTAAAACCGGGACAACTGCTAGTCAAACTCGACCCCCGCGACTACCAGGTTAAAGTCCAGTTAGCCCAAGCCGCTTTAGAAAGCGCCCGCCGCCAAGCTCAAGCGGCGGAATCGAGCGTGTCTCTAGCTTCTCAAACAAACCAAGGTAAGACAACGCAAGCTCAAGGGGATATCTCAACGGCCCAAGCTGCGATCGGCACTGCTCAAGCCGCTCTCAGAGAAGCCCAAGCCGGCGTACCCGCAGCCCAAGCTATTGTCGCCCAAGAAGAAGCCGGAGTCCCAGCAGCCCAGGCGAAGGTAACGCAAGCAGAATCAAGCATTCCCCAGGCCCAAGCGAGAGTTAGGGAAGCCCAAGCGGGAGTTTCTGGGGCGCAAGCGAGGTTAGCCCAAGCCGAGGCGACGGTGACAAAGGCTAAGGCAGATTTGCAGCGCTACGATGAACTATTTAAGGAAGGCGCGATCGCAGGTCAACAACTAGACACAGCCCGCCAAGCCTACGATGTCGCCGTTGCCCAAAAAACCGCCGCCCAACAGGGAATCGAACAAGCTAAGGCCCAAGTCGCACAGGCTCAACAAGGCGTAGCGACAGCCCAAGCAGCATTAGCTGAAGCCAAGGAAGGTGTTAACCAAGCCCAGGCAAAAGTTGCCCAAGCCAGAGTTGGGATAGCCAGCGCCGAAGCGAAAGTCGCCCAAGCGCAAGAGGGGATTACTTCGGCTCAATCAAAATTAGAAGCTTCCAGAGGCGGATTGCAACAGGCTCAAGCTACTGGTCAGCAAACCCAGGTCAATCGATCGCAGTACAATGCAGCATTAGGTGCGATCGCGCAGTCAGAAGCCACCCTCAAAGACGCTCAACTGCAACTTTCCTATACCAATATCACCGCCCCCGCTGCTGGAGTCATCGGACGAAAATCTGTAGAAGTTGGTCAGCGCGTGCAACCGGGAACTCCTTTAATGGCGATCGTTAGTAATGAGTATTGGGTGACAGCTAACTTTAAGGAAACGCAATTGACTAACATGAAACCCGGTCAAAAAGTAGAAATTAAATTAGATGCTTTCCCCAATCATAAGTTTGAGGGTCGAGTCGATAGTTTCTCACCAGCATCAGGTTCTCAGTTTGCCTTATTGCCTCCCGATAATGCTACTGGCAACTTTACAAAAATTGTCCAACGGATTCCAGTAAAAGTTGTGTTTGATGGCGAAAGTGTCAAAGGATATGAATCGCGGATTGCACCGGGAATGTCTGCTGTTGTCAACGTTGAAATTAAATAGTTAGTTAACGGTTAACTGTTAACTGTTAACTGTTAACGGTTAACTGTTAGTGGTTAGTTGTCATTGCGTTGGCGTAGCCTGCGTAATGACAAAAGCCAACTACTAACAATTAACAACTAACCACTAACAATTAACAATTAACAATGATCGCACTTCCCCCAGCACTACGTTCTAGAAACTACCGCCTATTTTTCGCCGGACAGGGAATCTCTCTAATTGGCAATTGGATGACACAAATCGCTTCAATTTGGTTAGTTTATCATTTAAGCCAATCAGCTTTTTTACTAGGTGTAGTTGGATTTGCTGGTCAACTTCCCACTTTGATTGTCATACCATTTGCCGGAGTTTTAATAGATAGGTGGAATCGCCACCGAGTTCTAGTTATTACTCAAATACTTGCTATGATCCAGTCATTAGCACTAGCATTTTTGGCACTAACAGGAACAATTAATATTTGGCAAATCGTTATCCTGAGTTTTTGTCAAGGTGCAATCACCGCTTTTGATGCGCCAGCGCGTCAAGCTTTTGTACCTGAAATGGTAGAAAGGAAAGAACATTTAGCAAATGCGATCGCGATCAATTCTTCGATGTTCAATGCAGCAAGATTAGTCGGGCCTGCAATTGGAGGTTTGCTAATAGCTAACGTTGGGCCAGGTTACTGTTTTCTAATTGATGGTCTCAGCTACATCGCAGTAATTGCAAGTTTGTTAGCGATGAATGTTAAGCCTCGGAAACTAGCAGTCATTACTACTAATCCTTTAGAAAGATTTAAAGAAGGATTTGCTTATGTCTTTGGTTTTCATCCCATTCGTTCTATTTTAATATTATTAGCATTAATCTGCTTTGCTGGAATGCCATATACAATTCTAGCACCAATTTTTGCTACCAACATTCTACATGGAGGCCCTGAAACTTTGGGCTTTTTAATGGCAGCTTCAGGAATCGGAGCCTTATCGGTTGCGATTTATTTGAGTACGCGAAAAAGTGTACTAGGGTTAGGCAAATTAATTGCTATTTCGCCCGCAATTATGGGTTTAGGACTCATCGGTTTTGCAGCCTCGCGCCAGTTGTGGCTTTCATTAATAATGATGTTGGTAATTGGCATTGGTTTTATCCTCAATGTTACATCAAGCAACACCTTTTTACAAACAATAGTTGAAGATGACAAACGGGGGCGAGTAATGAGTATTTACGCGATGGCATTATTTGGTGCTACTCCTTTTGGCAATTTAATTGCTGGTGGGTTAGCTAATTATATCGGTGCTCCTAATACATTAATGATTGGAGGTATGATTTGTATTTTTAGCTCATTTATTTTTGCTAAGCAGTTACCAACGTTAAGGCGCTTAGTTAGACCGATTTATATGGAAATGGGTTTATTAAGTAAATCCACCTAATTAAATATAAGATAAGGATCGCTAAAAAGCCGACTGTATAAACATTCTTCCTTCTCTCCTAGATAACTAAATTTTTCTTCCTTCTTCCTTCTCTCCTAGATAACTAAATCCTTCTTCCTTCTTCCTTCTTCCTTCTTCCTTCTACTTAATACCGCCCTCTGGGTGATGTGTTGTAACACCGAGATCGGAGTGGTAAGTAGAAGGACGTAATTAAACGGAAAAGACAGCTCGTACAGGTTTCTGGAATCAACACCAACTTTTTTAATTTGTGATAAGATTTTTCTTGAAGCTGCCGAATCTAGGTGTTATGGCAAGCCAACTATACTATATTGCAGTTGTCGGGTGGTCAACTAGGAAACTGCGATCGAGATAGGTGTTATGGAAAAATTCGTAACACCAGCCGTCCACAGGGTTTTAATCAACCACCAAGACAGCAGTTGACGCTATGAATGCAGACCTCCCCTAAACCCCGATTTTGATAGAGTATATCTAGCATGAACAGCCAACAATCGGAAGCCCCATTAGGATACATTTTAATAGTTGACGACCAACCAGATAACCTGCGGGTTTTATCCGCATTATTGAGAAAGCGGGGGTATGAATGCCGCCGCGCCATTAATGGGCAACTGGCACTTAGAGCTTGTAACTCAAACCCACCGGATTTGATTCTACTAGACATAGTAATGCCGGTTGTAGACGGTTACGAAGTCTGCAAACAACTCAAATCAGGCGAGAAAACCTGCGACATTCCAGTGATTTTCTTGAGCGCCAAAGGTGAAGTCTTTGAAAAAGTAAAAGCATTTGCCGCAGGCGGAGCGGACTACATCAGCAAGCCTTTTCACTCGGAAGAAGTTTTAGCTCGTGTAGAACATCAATTAACAATGCAGAGGCTGCAAAAGCAGCTCAAAGAACAAAATCAAATTCTGCAAGCAGAAATTAAGACTCGCTTAGGAGTTGAGAAAGTCCTGCAAGAGCAAAACAAAATCCTTCAAAAAGAAATCAGCGATCGGAAACAGGCAGAAGCAGCGCTAAGGGAAAGCGAGCGATTTACTCAGCAAATCGCCGAAGCCAGCCCAAATATATTATACATACACGACCTCATCGAGCAACGCAATATTTATATTAATGGTCAAATTCGCCAAGTTCTCGGTTATACTCCCCAAGAAATTCAAAATATGGGTTGTAAGTTGCTCTCAAATCTAATACACCCAGAAGATATTGTCAAACTACAAGAATATTATCAAAAAATTAAGAACTGCTCCAACGGCAATATATTTGAATTTGATTATAGGATGAAACATCAAGACGGTTCTTGGCGCTGGTTGAAGAGCCGAGATGCGATATTTGTCAGAACTCCCGAAGGCCAAGTCAAACAACTTCTAGGTACAGCCAGCGATATCACCGAGCAAAAGCAAACTGAAGATGAAATTCGTTTGCTACTAGCAACAACTCAAGCTATTAATCGCTCCCTAGATTTTCAAGATGCTTTAACAGTAATTCTCGGTTTATTTTGTACCAGCATCGGATGGGATTTTGCCGAAGCTTGGATTCCTGCGGGTAGAGAGGGTACAGTTTTAGTTTGTAGTGAAGGTTGGTATGGCAGCGACTTATCACTTGAAGAGTTTCGGCGTTTTAGCAAAAGATTCACCTTTGCATCAGGGATCGGACTACCAGGCCGTATTTGGTCTTCTGGAGAGCCAGAATGGATAGAAAATATTTGTGATTATAAGAATCCTATTTTCATAGGACGGACGCGCATCGCCGCAGCAATGGGGTTAAAAGCTTGTTTTGGCGTACCAATTTGTGCTAACAGAGTAGTTTTAGCTGTTTTAGTTTTCTTTAAGCGGTCAAAAAGCCTAAAAGATCGGCGCTTACTTGAGCTAGTAAATGCTGTGGCAACTCAGCTAGGTTCCCACATTCAACGCAAACAAGCAGAAGAAGCATTACAGCAGCAATTTTTGCGGGAGAGGCTAGTAGGAGCAAGTATCGAGCGGATTCGCCAGTCTCTGAAATTGGAAGAAGTGCTGAAAACTGCTGTGGAAGAAGTGCGTTATTTTTTGTCAACTGACCGCGTAGCAATCTATCACTTTAATCCTGATGGGATAGGGGCAATAGCTGTCGAGTCAGTGGGAGAGGACTGGATGCCTATTTGCGGAAAAGATATTCAAGACAATTGCTTTGTTGAAAATTATATTTCCCTTTACCAGGAAGGTCATATTTGTGCAATTGAAGATATTTATACTGCTGGTTTAAAGCACTGTTACCTTGATTTTCTCAGCAAATTTCAAGTTAAAGCTAATTTGGTAGTACCAATTTTGCAAAATAGTCAGGAGTCTGAAGTTAATGGCGAAAGCTCCCAATCAAAAATCAAAAATATATTATGGGGTCTGCTAATAGTCCATCACTGCAAAGGCCCTCGTGTTTGGCACTCCTCAGAAATCGAATCCCTCAGACAGTTGTGCGTGCAATTGGCAATTGCTATCCAACAATCGACACTTTTTGAACAAGCGCAAATCGAAATTTCCGAGCGCAAGCAAGCAGAATTAGCTCTGCAACAAGCTAAAGAAGCCGCTGAAGCTGCCAACCGTGCCAAAAGCGAATTTCTTGCTAATATGAGTCATGAGTTGCGAACGCCTTTGAACGGCATTTTAGGCTATACTCAAATCCTGAAAATGCACGACAATTTAACTTCTCAGCAGCAGGATAATCTCCAGACTATTCAAGACTGCGGCGGACATTTACTAACTCTAATTGATGACATTTTAGATCTCTCCAAAATTGAAGCGGAGAAAATGGAACTATACCCTACAGAGTTAGATTTTCGTAACTTTATTAAAAGTATTAGCGATCTTTTCCAGATGCGAGCTAGCCAAAAAAATATTGCCTTTACTTGTGAAGAATTATCGCAATTACCCAGGAGTATTTACGCTGACGAGAAAAGATTACGGCAAGTTCTAATTAATTTACTAGGCAATGCAGTTAAGTTTACCAACAGCGGCGGTGTAACTTTTAAAGTCGGCTGTTTAGAAGGTGGAGAATGGGGACTGGGAACGATCGGTAACAACGAACAACGAACAACTAACAATTACCAATTACCAATTATCAAACTTCGCTTTCAAGTAGAAGATACTGGCATTGGTATAGAAGCAAGTAAATTAGAAGAAATATTTTTACCGTTCCACCAAGTAAGCGATCGCGCTTATTCTACTGAAGGTACGGGACTGGGACTATCGATCAGCCAAAAATTAGTTAAGATGATGGGCGGCGAAATCGGCGTTAAAAGTGCCTTGAATAAAGGCAGCATTTTCTGGGTGGATTTAGAATTACCATTAGTTGAAAACAGTTACCCACTGGTTGAAACAAAGGAAGTACCCCAGATTGTTGGCTTTTTAGGCCATAAGCGCAAAGTTCTAGTAGTGGATGACAATCAGATAAATCGCGATATCTTACGCAATCTTCTTGAACCTTTAGGGTTTGAGATTATTGAAGCTGCCGATGGTAAAGAATGCCTGAATAAGGCTGTAGAATTCAAGCCAGATGTAATCTTAATGGATTTAGTAATGCCCGTAATGGACGGCTTTGAAGCTACTAGGCGATTGCGGTATTTACCAGAACTAAAAGATATAGTTTTACTCGCGATTAGTGCCAGTGCTTTCGATAATACTAAACTCGATTTTTTATTGGGAGGTAGTGATAATTTTCTGATCAAACCGATCGAAGTAAAGCAGCTTTTAGACAGATTACAACTACGTCTAGGATTAGAATGGATTTACAAAGATCGAGGGGGAAAAAGAAAAAAGAAGGATGAACCCCTGGATTCTTTTCAGACTGCGTGCAGTTTACAGAGTGATGAGCCCTTTATCTCCACATTAACGGAAACATCCTGCTTTCTTCCCCCTTCTAAAGACTCAATCGCTGCTTTGTTAAGCTCAGCGGAAATCGGGGATATCGAAGAAATTTTGGAGGAAGCTGCTAGGCTGGAAAACTTAGATACTAAATTAGTACCCTTTGCCAGTCATATGCGCCAATTAGCTAAAGGATTTCAGCTCTATAAAATTCAAAAACTCCTTCAGGGATATCTGGCACAATATTAATTAAACCTGTTGAATTTTCCTTTAAACTCAATCAGCAATTAAATTTAAAATGACAGATAAAAAAATTGAAAAAAATATCATACTCATCGTAGACGACAATCAAAATAATCTGGATGTGCTTTTCGATTTATTGAAGAAGTCCGGTTTTAAAGTCTTAGTAGCTCTTAACGGCGAAAGTGCAATTAAGCAAATTGAACGCATTCATCCTACTTTGATTCTCTTGGATGTGATGATGCCAGGAATTGATGGTTTTGAAACTTGCCGTAGGCTGAAAACCAATCCCACTACCCAAGACATTCCAGTAATTTTTATGACTGCACTTTCTGAGACAGTCAATAAAGTCCAGGGTTTTCAAGTAGGTGCTGTCGATTACATCACTAAGCCATTTCAGTATGAAGAGGTATTAAGCAGACTTAACACGCATCTAACTATCCGCAATCTACAAAAGAAACTTCAGGAAAAAAATGCAGAGCTTCTCGATGTCAACGACAACTTAGAAAAACTTATAGAACAAAAGACTAAACAACTGGTTCAACAAGAAAAAATAGCTATCATTGGGAGGTTAACCCAAGGATTATTTCACAATTTAAGAAATCCTCTTCAAGTTATTTTAACTACCGTTAATCTGATCGAAACAAAAGCGCAAGAAACTGAAGATATAGTATGTTTAAAGTATGGCGGGTATATTAACACTGCTGTTAACCAAATAAATGATATCGTAAATACCCTAATGCTCAAAAGCAGAAAAGAACAAGAGCAAGATTTAAAACCGATTAATATCAACGAACTTTTGCGGCGCGAGATTCAATTATTAGAAGCAGATTTTCAGTTCAACTCGACCATTAAAAAGAAATATATATTTGACGAGCAAATAGTCAGTATTCCTTTAATATATTGTCATATTTCCCAGATATTTCATAGCTTGGCTGAGAATGCAATTGATGCGATGTGGGGAGAAAAAGTTAAAGAACTAACTATTATTACTAGGCAAGACGATCGCCGAATCTACATAGACGTTAAAGATACCGGTTGTGGAATTGCATCTGAAAATATGTCAAAAATATTCGATCCTTTCTACACAACAAAGTTAGCAAATTACGAAGATAGGGAAGCAGGAGTTCCTACAGGGATTGGACTAGGACTTTATACTTGTCTTGAACTTTTAAAACCTTTTAAAGGAGAAATCGCCGTCAGCAGTAAACTGAAAAAGGGTAGCGTGTTTACGGTTATTTTACCCAAACAGCTTGAGGAATAATTAGCAGTCAGGAGATGGGGAGATGGGGAGATGGGGGAAATGAGGGAGCAACTTAATCAATTAAAAATTAAAAATGCAAAATTAAAAATTGTGAGATTTAAGTTTTAACTTTTAATTTTTAACTTTTAATTATAGCAACCGCTTTCGTCCTTTAGGGCAACTCAAGCGTGTTACCTCTGGTTCATAATCCATTAGGTCGTAAGCTTTTCCCTCTTCCCTCTTCCATCTTCCCTCTTCATAGTAATAAAATTAGCTCCAATTCAATCGAGATACTTTACTAGGTTGCTCTAGCTCTTGAATTTTCTCAACTGCATCTTGATAATACTGAGTTTTGCCTTGTTGCTGATAGATTTCTGCGGCTTTCTTAAAATCTGCGAGTGCTGCTTCCTTTTCTTTAAGGTAGTGGCGAATATTACCGCGATTGTAGTAAGCTTCGCCTAAATTAGGATTAAGCCGGAGGGCTTGGTCGTAATCGGAAAGTGCATACTGATAATTTTTTAATGCAGAGTAAGCCAGACCTCGATGTAGGTAGCCGATCGCATAGTTGGGATTGATACGAATTGCCTGGTTGTAATCAGCGATCGCTCCCTGAATATCGCCTTTGCTAGCACGAGCTAAACCTCGGTTACTATATATTCCAGGCTGGTTAGGATTGAGGCGAATCGCTTCGGTGAAGTCTTCAATCGCTCCAGAGTAATCGCCTTTTAGTAACTTATCTACACCTCGGTCAAAAAATTGGTCGATGCTCTTTTGAGCAGTAATTATGGGCGATAGCTCAGCTTTAACAGCAGAAGGTAGTCCGCTTAAAGCTGCAATAAGTCCTAAAAAAGTGATGGCTTTGTATATAGATTTCATGGTTTTTGTAATTTGTAGTCTTGGGGTCAGATAGAAGAATTTTAGACCGATAGTATTCGGCTCATTTGAATATATGTCCCACCCTAGAGCCACTTATGCACTATATGTTGTAAAATTTAAAGTCTAAAGTCTAAAATCCTAAATCGCCATGTCTTTTGTCGGCCTCCATATTCACAGTGACTATAGCCTGCTTGATGGAGCATCTCAGCTACCGCCCCTGATCGACCGAGCGGTGGAGTTGGGTATGCCCGCGATCGCGCTTACAGATCACGGAGTTATGTACGGCGCGATCGAACTTATTAAAGTTTGCCGTAATAAAAATATTACACCCATTATTGGCAATGAGATGTATGTAGTCAATGGCGATATTTCTGTCAAAGTTAAAGGCAGAAAAAAATACCATCAAGTTGTTTTAGCTAAAAATACTCAAGGTTATAAAAATCTAGTTAAATTAACGACCATTTCTCACTTACAAGGAATGCCAGAAAGAGGTCTTTTTGCCCGTCCTTGCATTAACAAAGAACTGTTGGAACAATATCATGAAGGTCTGATCGTCACCAGCGGTTGCAGAGCAGGCGAAGTCCCCCGCCTGATCGATCTAGGCAATCTAGAAGAGGCTCGAAAAGTAGCCAAATGGTACAAAGATTTATTTGGCGATGATTACTATTTAGAAATTCAAGATCATGGTTTCTGGGAAGACAGAATTGTGAATATTGAGCTGGTAAAAATTGGTAAAGAACTGGGAATTAAAATAGTTGCTACCAATGATTCCCACTTTACAGCTTGTAGTGATGTCGAAGCTCACGATGCTTTGCTGTGCATTCAAACTGGCAAACTGGTTGAGGATGAAAAGCGGATGCGCTACAGCGGAACTGAGTATTTGAAATCTGCTGAAGAAATGGCGCAACTATTTAGAGATCATTTACCAGATGATGTCATCAAAGAAGCAATTGCTAACACTTTAGAAGTCGCTGGTAAAATCAAAAAATACGAAATTTTTGACGAACCTCGCATTCCCACCTATGAAATCCCTCCAGATCACACAGCAGATACTTATGTAGAATATGTTGCATGGCAAGGATTGCTAGAACGATTTAAAGCCAAAGAGCGCAAAGAGATCAAGCCAGTTTATAAAGAACGGCTGGAATACGAATTAAAAATGATTCAGGACATGGGTTTTTCCACCTATTTTTTAGTAGTTTGGGACTACATCGATTATGCTCGCAGAAATAACATTCCTGTGGGGCCAGGAAGGGGTTCGGCGGCAGGTTCTTTAGTTGCCTACGCCATGAAAATCACGAATATTGACCCAGTACATCATGGCTTACTATTCGAGAGATTTCTTAACCCAGAACGTAAATCTATGCCAGATATTGATACAGATTTCTGCATAGAAAGACGAGATGACATGATTAAATATGTGACTGAAAAATATGGTGCTGAGCGTGTAGCTCAAATTATCACTTTTAACCGCCTAACATCCAAATCTGTATTGAAAGATGTTGCCAGAGTATTAGGCGTTCCTTACAAACGAGCCGATGAAATGGCAAAGTTAATCCCTGTATCGCGGGGAAAACCGGAAAAATTAGCGGTAATGATTTCAGAACAAACGCCAGCACCGGAGTTTAGACAAGCTTATGAAGAGGAGACTCTTCAAGCTAAAAATAACGATGGAACTGAAGAAAAAACGATTGCAGTTCGCCAGTGGCTTGATATGGCAATTCGGATTGAGGGAACGAATAAAACCTATGGCGTTCACGCGGCTGGAGTCGTGATTTCCGCGCAACCATTAGATGAAATTGTACCGCTACAAAGGAATAATGAGGGGGCTGTAATTACGCAGTATTATATGGAAGACTTGGAATCCCTCGGTCTTTTAAAGATGGATTTTTTGGGCTTAAAAAACTTAACAATGCTCCAAAAAACTGTTGAGTATATCAAGCAAACAAGAGATTGCGATATTGACCCAGAAATGCTACCTTCTGATATAGAACGCAAAGCACAAGAAGCTTTTGTTACTTGCAAAAAATTACCAGAAGATGTATCTAAAACCTATAAATTATTAGCAAAAGGCGATTTAGAAGGAATTTTTCAGTTAGAATCGTCGGGGATGCTTGATGTAGTTAAGAAACTAAAACCCTCCTGTTTAGAAGATATTTCTTCAATTTTAGCGCTGTACAGACCGGGGCCTTTAGATGCAGGTTTGATTCCCCAATTTATCGATCGGAAGCATGGGAGAGAGTTAGTTGAATACGATCACCCCCTGTTAGAGCCGATTCTCAAAGAGACTTATGGAACCCTTTGTTTTCAGGAGCAAATCATGCGTGTTGCTCAAGATTTAGCTGGCTATTCTTTGGGTCAAGCTGACTTGTTACGCCGCGCAATGGGGAAGAAAAAAGCTGACGAAATGCAGAAGCAGCGAGAAACATTTATTGATGGTGCGACTAAGAATGGAGTTAGCCAAAGAATTGCTGAAAAGTTATTCGAGCAGATGCTTCAATTCGCTGAATATTGCTTTAACAAATCCCATTCAATGGCCTACGCCTATGTTACTTATCAAACCGCATATTTAAAGGCAAATTATCCCGTAGAATACATGGCTGCACTGTTAACTGCTAATAGTGGCGACCAGGATAAGGTACAGAAATACATTGCTAATTGTATTAAGATGGGGATTGAGATCGAGCCGCCAGATATTAATCGCTCAAAAGTGACTTTTACTCCACTACCTAAACAGGTAACAGATGCAGAAATAGATAAAATTTTGTTTGGAATGTCTGCTGTTAAAAATTTAGGAGACAGTGCGATTGAGAATATTTTGAAAGCACGAGAGGAAGGCGGTAATTTTAAATCTCTGGCTGATTTCTGCGAACGAGTCGATCTCAAGGCTGTTAATAGCCGTGCTTTAGAAGCATTAATTCAATGCGGAGCTTTAGATCGTCTCAATTCTAATCGTAATCAATTAATGCACGATCTCGATGGCGTAGTTAAATGGGCCCAAGACCGTAAAAAAGATCGAGAAAGCGGACAGGGTAATCTATTTGACTTGTTAGGAATGAGCTTTGGAGAGACAGCAAATAGCTATGATTCTATCCCTAAGCATAAGCCTGTACCGGATTTTGATAAGCAAAAAAAGTTGAGTTTGGAAAAGGAATTATTAGGTTTCTACGTATCAGATCACCCTCTGAAATCGGTACTGCTAGCAACTCAAAATGAAGAGACTGTAACTGTCGCTCAGTTAGCAGATAAAAAAGGCAAAGACGTGGTGAAATTGATTGTGATGGTTACAGCAATTAAGCTAGTAACAACTAAGAAAAACGATCGTATGGCAATTCTGCAAGTAGAAGATTTAACAGGTCAATTAGAAGCTGTAGTTTTTCCCAAGACTTATGAAAAAGTTCACTTGCTGTTGCAAGATAATGCTTTGCTGATGATTAGTGGTAAACCAGACAAGCGCGATGATGGTCTTCAGATAATTGTAGAAGATGCTAAAGAAGTTGGACTAGAACAAGTTGCCAAAAATGACGAAGATGAACAGTTAATAGAAATTGTAGAGATTGTTGAACAGACAATTGAGCTTGTAGAGTTTGCAAAATCGAAAGCTGAAAAACCTAGGGAAGTCTTACAAATTGCCGAGGAAGTAAAATTTGTAAAAGCATCAGAAATGGTAATGTTGAAGTTGACACCATTGCAAGTTGAAGATACTGAAAAATTGAATCATTTAAAGGCACTTTTGCAGGAACTTTCAGACCGCAGAGAAAATGCTAAAGTGCCAGTAGGTGTAATTGTAGTAGGTCAATATTATCGTCAGTTGGTTCGGTTTGGGAGCGAGTTTTGGGTAGAAAGTGCTGAGGAAACGGTAAACCGTCTCCAGTCTTCTGGATTTAATGCTCAAGTTTCTTCTTTGAGTGGTAATTGGTAATTGGTAATTGCACTTAAGCACGCCTCACGTAACGCCGCCATCTTGGCGGTGAAGATACCGCCAAGATGGCGGCGTTACGGATACTTTTGCGTAAGTGTATGGTATAGCGTTTATTTATGTCCACCGCTTAATAGTTAACAATTAACTGTTAACAAAAAGTTTGGTTTAACTAATCTACGGTAAATCTACCTAGATTGAAAATTCCGTATATTTGCGGATGGAGAAACCAATAGATTCCAGTACAATAAAAAAGGGGTAATCTTAATTATTATCTATAATTAATGTTAGAAAAATTTTGCAAATTTGTCTGATTTCTGGCTCCAGATGCGTATGAATAATCAACGCACTCCTGGAGTTTCAAGATGTCCAATATTTTTACTGTCACTAACAATCTAGATAGCGGTTCTGGTTCGCTGAGAGCTGCAATTTCTGCCGCTGCTGCTGGAGATACAATTGTATTTGACCCTAGCCTCGCTAGTCAGACGATTACCTTAACTAGCGGTCAAATTAATATTAACAAAACTCTAATTATAGATGGTGCTGCTGCTCCTGGTATCGCCATTAGCGGCAATAATACTAGCCGTATCTTTGAATTGCCAGAAGGTTCTAGAACTGCTCCCTATAACGTCACTCTGCGTAACTTAATTGTCGCCAATGGTAAGGCATCAGGTACGGGTGAAGATGGTGCAGGAGCAGGAATTAAGACCAATATGGGGAATAATTTAACAGTTGAAAACTGCCAATTTAATAAGAATGCTGCTACCTACGGCGGCGGGGCAATTTTTACAGGATTCACCAGCAACTTAACTGTTATTAATAGTTCCTTTGATGGCAATGAAGGTTTCTTAGGTAAAGAAGAGCGCGGAGGAGGTGCGATCGCAACTAAAACCGGAGCTTCTCATATTATTAAAGGCTCTAGTTTTACTAACAATAAAGGCATCAACGGCGGGGCAATTAATAATCTCAATAGTCACATGACTATCGAAGATTGCACCTTCCTTAATAACGATACGCTCAATGGAGGTTTTGGAGCAACTAACGGTTACGGCGGGGCAATTTATACCGATGGTGCTAGCGAATCGGCAATTGGTGAAACTAGCGGTTTGTTTGTGCTTCGCAACTCTCGGATTGAGGGAAGTAAAGCCAAAGGTCAAGGCGGCGGGGTTTGCTTGTTTGTATCTTCTCGCGAGAACTTGGTGATTGAAAATACCACAATTATTAATAATGAAGCTCTCCCACCTGTTTCGGGAGGACCTGGTATCGGGGGAGGTTTGCGGATTGGCGGTTCAGGTACTTATACTATTAGCAAATCTACGATTACTAACAACTCAGCAACGGATTATGCTGGCGGTTTTTGGGTGGGTGAAGGAGTCCAGGGTACTATTATCAACTCGACTTTATCTGGCAATAAAGCAGTAAGTGCTGATGGGAAAGATGGTTATGGTGGAGCGATGATGGTTGCTTCTTCCAATCTGCAACAAATCATTAACTCCACGATTGCTAATAATTTTGCTGGTTTTATGGGTGGGGCATTTTGGGGAAGTAATGATAAAGCTACTGTCCAAAATTCGATTTTTGCTAACAATACGGCCGGCAATAGTAGCGAGATTAAGTGGCAGACGATCGCGCCATTAAATGATGGGGGAAATAATATCCAATTTCCGGCCGCCAAGGATATAAATATCACCACAGGCATTACTATTGCTGACCCCAAGCTTGGCCCGTTGCAAGACAATGGCGGTGGTATTTTTACCCACGCTTTGCTAGCAGGAAGTCCTGCGATCGATGCTGGAGTAGGTGTCTCTGGGGTTACGGTTGACGCACGCGGTGCTACGCGCACAGATGGCAAAATAGATGTTGGTTCCTTTGAGTTTGGCGCGATCGCCACACCAACTCCCACACCAGTACCAACACCTACTCCCACACCAGTACCAACGCCAGTACCAACGCCTACTCCCACACCAGTACCAACACCAATACCAACGCCTACTCCCACACCAGTACCGCTTCCCACACCAACTCCAGTACCCCCGCCACTGCCAACACCGACTCCCATCCCAACGCCAGGGCCAACGCCTACTCCCACACCCACACCAACCCCAGCAGATACAAGTTGCCTTGGCGATCGCTTTCCGACTCCCAATCTCGCGATCGCTACCATCAACCCCAACTCTGTTGACACAAATCTCGAAGGTACCGAGTCTGATGATTTTCTCAAAGCCGACTCTGCTAATAATTCTATCAATGGATTTGGCGGCAATGATACTTTAATAGGCATGATCGGTAATGACAACTTATATGGAGGAAACGGCAACAACTGGATATCAGCAAACGAAGGAAATGACTACATAAATGCCGGTGGCGGAGATAATTTGGTTTTTGCTGGCAAAGATAATGATGCGATCGCAGCGGGAGAAGGAAGCGATACACTCCTCGGCGACTTAGGCAACGATACTATCATCAGCGGTGGCGGAAATGACGCAATCTCTGCCAATCAAGGAGATGATTTGATCGACGCTGGTAGTGGCAACGACCTCATTTTTGCAGGCAAGGACAACGACGCTATCTTAGGTGGAGATGGGGATGATAAACTAATAGGTGATTTAGGGGCAGATACTCTCATTGGCGGCCAAGGGAATGACAGCTTAAATGGCGGCGATGGTGCTGACTTTTTAGATGGTGGTGCTGGTGATAATATCATGCTTGGAGGCAGTGGCAATGACATTATTAAAGGGGGAAATGGGAATAATTTTCTATCTGGTGAAAGTGGCAATGATACTCTTTGTGGTGGCAGTGGCAGCGAGTTACTTTACGGTGGAGATGGTGCAGATACCCTTGATGGTTGTGTTGGCAATGATACTCTCAAAGGCGACGGCGGTAACGATCTATTGATGGCCGGTATCGGCGATGATTTCCTAATTGGTGGTGCAGGAGATGATTCTTTAATTGGTTCAGCAGGGCGCGATATATTTGTGTTGACAATTGGTGAGGGCAACGATCGGGTTATTGACTTTGAAAAAGGTCAAGATTTGCTAGGCTTAAAAGGGGATTTAACGTTTGGAATGTTGAGTATCACTGCTGGTGCTGATGTTAGCGGTGCTACCACTTTAATTCGGATTGCTAATAGTGGCGAACTTTTAGTAACTCTTCAGGGAGTCGTACCCACTGCGATCGCATCTGAGGACTTCACGGGTAGCATCCCACTTTTGTAAAAACCCTACTTTTAAGGTAAACAGAACTTACCCACGCTTTACATAACGCCGCCACCCTAGAGAGCAAATAACCGCCAAGATGGCGGCGTTACGGATACTTTTATGTAAGTCCTGTTTGTAAAAAAACAGCTTCTTGGCCATTAGTGACAGTTAACAGTTAACAGTTAACAATTACTGCAACTCTTTAATTTTCTTGAGTGCCTGTTGATAATCATCTTTCCGTCCTAACTTCTGATAAAGCTCTGCTGCTTTCTGAAAATCGGCAATCGCTCCGGGTTTATCATTATTTGCCAAATGTGCGACACCTCGGTTATAGTAAGCATCGGCATAACCAGGATTGGCTTTAATTGCTAAAGTGTAATCTTCAATCGCTTGTTTTAAAGGGTCAAATACATTAGAGCCGCTGCGTGTAGGCTCTTGATAAGCATAGGCAACGCCTCGGTTAAAATAAGCTTCAGAATTTTTGGGATTTAATTCCAAAGAACGGTTGAAATCTGCGATCGCATCTTTTAGCTTTCCTTGATCCAAATGGGAAAGACCCCGCAAATAATAACCTTCGGCATTTTGGGGATTACCCAAAGATACGGGGCCCCGCGATGCTGGGGAATTGTTCACTTTCAACTCGGATTTATTCACTCCCGCGTCCGCCAAACGTGCGATAAACATATTAATCGGAACTGCGGCGTTAAAGCCTGTTTTAATCGGGGCTACTTCTCCCGAACTGGTTTGAGCAAATCCAAATTCCCCTTGTCCATGCAAACCTACAAGGCGGCCATCAGCATCAAATACAGGCCCGCCACTCATCCCGCTCCAAGTCACTGCCTGATACCGTAAATTATATCCCTCCGGGCGACTCTGAGGGCGGCTCGTCACCAGTCCGGGAGAGAGTTCTGCCTCTCGTTCCGCCCCAAATAAACCCCCTGTAGCGGGATAGCCATAAACATATATCTGAGCACCGATGGCTGCTTGGTCTGAATCTCCAACTGTGGCAATTTGATATTCTTCTGGACTTTCAAATTTGACGATCGCTAAATCGGGATCTCTTTCAGTTTTTTGCAGCCGCGTCACGCTAGTTGCTTGATAGTTTTTGCCTGTGGAGGTGCGAATGGTGTATTTTACGTCAGTTGTCTCAACTACGTGATTAACTGTTAATACGGTATAAGTATTACCGTCTTTGGCAATAATTACGCCGGAACCGTCGCCGAGGGAACTGTTAACCTGAACTGTAATCGGCCCGGCAATCTCAGCAATTTCTTGGGGCGTTTTCGCGATCGCGGCTGTGGGTTGGCTGACTACTACTACTATGGCGGGAATTGTCCCTGCTAGGAGGCAGGCAAGGGAGTTGAAACGAGAAAAATTTCTGCTCATATTTTAAACTCTTAGCAATGATATGCGTATTTCGTTGGCATTTGTCTGTTGTTGGCGATCGCAATTGTTAACAGGCGATGGCATCAAACCCGATCGGTGTTTAGCGGATAGCGATTACCTTTTCCTGGCCTCTCACCCTGCCATTTTCCGTAACCAATTAAAAAGGGGGAAAAGCTTCAAAACGAAGGAATCATCAAAGCCCGATTTTCAGGCTTTGCGGATCTGTTCTGCGTAAGCCCTATCTTTGTGATAGTGTTAGTGGCGGTTTTGTTCCCCAGTAGTCGGATTCATACTCCCGGAATTTGCGATCGTCCATTCCACTATCGCTGTTCTTAATCCATCTAAAGTATATTCCTTCGCTTCTACATCTAGCCACCCGAACAGATTTTTACAGGTTTTAGAAGTTTCGGGGCCGATAGAAGCAATACAAACGCGATTTTCCCAATCGCTAGGTAAAGATAATTCTGGGTAGGTTTCTATTAAGTGACAAAAATTCTGGACTGTTTTGGAACTGGCAAAGGTAATGATATTAACCGATCGATTTTGAAGTGCTGCTAAGGCTGCTGGTGGAATAGTCTCAGGACAGCAGGATTGATAGGCGGGTACTTCTGTTACTTGTGCGCCTTTGGCAGTTAATTCTTTTACCAAAGCTTCTCTACCGCCGCTTTCTACTCTTGGAAAGAGAATTTTGCACCCATCTAAATTGTCGGGGAAATTGGCGGCGAGGGAATCGGCGATGAAGTCTGGGGGGATAAAGTCGGGAATTAGGGAGTGCGATCGCAAACTGTCGGCAGTTTTTTTACCAACTACAGCTATTTTAATCCCAGATAAAGCCCGTGCATCTTTACCGCTGGCAGCTAGTCGCTGAAAAAAGTAATCAGTACCGTTGGTGGATGTGAGTATTAACCAGTTGAAGTTTGACAGTTGTGCGATCGCACTATCGAGGGCCTCCCAACTCGCAGGCGGCCCAATCGCCAAGGCTGGCATTTCTATGACTTGTGCTCCTTCTAGCTGAAGGCGATCGCTAAATTCACTATTCTGACCCATTGAACGAGTCACTAAAATAGTTTTGCCAGCCAGAGGTTTTGTAGAACTAGGAATTTTTGCTTGAGAATCTTGCAAATTTATAACTTCTTCTTTCTGCATTAAATATTCACGTAGTCTCACCACTTCCCCAATGACAATTACACAAGGAGAAAGAGATTGACCTGCCGTTTTCTGTGCGATGTCCGCTATTGTACCGATCCAAATCTGTTTGTCTGCCCGTCCACAATCGCGGATAATTGCCGTAGGTGTTTGGTGCGATCGCCCATGTCTTTGCAATTGCCGCACTATTTCCTTTAAATTACCTCCTCCCATTAAAATTACTAAGGTTTCAATTTGTACTAACGCTTCCCAATCAAGAGCATCTGTATCGTGGGCACTCATTACCGCAAAACAGCGACTCATTACCGGATCTGTCAGAGGAATTCCTGCTAGTAAAGGTGCAGCTAAAGCTGAGGAAATTCCCGGCACCACTTCAAACTCACAATCAGCATCTCTCAATGCTTGAATTTCCGAAGTTGAACGACCAAAAATAAACGGATCGCCACTTTTTAATCTTACTACTAATTTCCCTGTTTGGCAGTGTTTCACTAACAAACGGTTAATTTCTTGCTGTGGAACTGAAGGTTTACCTCCCCGCTTGCCTACTTCTAATTTTAGGCAATCCGCCGATATTAATTCTAGTTGCGGAACATCAACTAAGGCATCATAAATTAATACCTCAGCTTGCGCTAAAAGTTCGTGCGATCTGACAGTCATTAAACTGCAATCTCCTGGCCCCGCACCTACTAAATATACTTTTCCCCTGCTTTCTTTCATAAAATTGTTAGTTGTTAGTTGTTAGTTGGTAATTGCTAATTGCTAATTGGTAATTGCTAATTGGTAATTGCTAATTGGTAATTGCTAATTGGTAATTGCTAATCACCCATCTCCCCCTCTTCCCCTAGCCCCTAGCCCCTAGCCCCTTCTTCTTAACGTTTAACTATTCTTAAACCTTCACGAAAATGAGAAATTGTAGCAATGACGGCTATAGAAAAGTAAAAAATTCGCAGACACCAAAAGCAAGTTGCCATTAACCAAGAAACAATTGTTGGCGGTACTCCTGTTAATTGAACAAATTTTGAGTTGACTTTTTTTTCAAAGTTATCCAAGTCATTCATCTGAACTTGTTTAGTAGGCAGAATTGGAAACTGGGCTGTATATAAGTAGAAACCGAGAAAACCGTCATTTCCCACTCTTTTGTTTAAAAAAGAGTTAGTTAATTTTTCTGCTTGTTCGGGCGATAAAGTCTCTTCTACTCCGACAGTTTGTAGCCAAATATTATATCTGACTACGGGGGTGCTAATAAAAATCAAAGGTACGGAAATTATTAACAAAATAGCACTGGTTTGACGACCTAATTTATGATATAAAAGAACTGTTGCTACACCAAAACCCATGCCCAGAATAGCAAATACTAATATATTTAATAACTCGACAACTTCTATGCCTTTGAATAAATCTCCGACGATAAATATGGGATATAATAACCTGTCTGCCAATAGCAAAGCTGCTACTTTGATTAAGATGGTTATGCTCACAAGAGCAACTGTACAGGCAACATAGGCAAAAGCCCCAAGAATATAGAGTAAAATCAGGCCTAGTAGTTTTAATAACTGCATAGAACTATCAGGTGATTGAGTGCTTAGAGGTGGGATTGGCAAGTTCCCGTTGGGCCGTTTGGGCGATTTCTGTAATCTGTTGCTTGTCAACTGGTAGCGCGATCGCACCAGTATTAACGACAGTAGAATTTTCTGCCCCTAACCAGAGAAGATACTCAATATTACCAGCAGGGCCAACTAAAGGCGACCAAGTTAAACCACGATATTCCCATCCTAAAGCGATCGCGGCACAGCACACCTGATAAATTGCATCCGCTTGGTCAACCGCAGAACGCACGACACCTTTTTTGCCGATGCGATCGCGCCCTACCTCAAACTGCGGCTTCACCAGTAATACTAGCTCTTTTGGTGATATCAATAGCTCCGATAAGGCAGGTAAAATCTTAGTCAGCGAAATAAACGATACATCTGCTACACCCAAATCTGCGTAATTTCCACCATCCTTAAGAGGTAACTCTCCGTAAAGCTCCGTAGCTGTCAAATATCGCAAATTGGTGCGTTCTTTCAAAATCACCCTAGTATCGTTCCGTAACCGCCAGTCAACTTGCCCATACCCAACATCTACACCATAAACCTTAGCCGCACCAGCTTGCAGCAGACAGTCCGTAAAACCTCCAGTAGAAATACCTCCGTCTAGGCAAATTCTACCTGCTACGGGAATATTAAAAACATCCAAAGCTTTAGCTAGTTTTTCGCCCCCTCTGGAAACGAAGGGGGGTCGCTCTTTAATTTTAATGACAGCCAGAATGTCTACCTCGGTACCTGGTTTGTCAATCACCTGTTGATTAACCGTGACTTCCCCAGCCCTAATTAAACGTTGAGCTTGTTGCCTTGAGGCACACAAATCTAAGTTTACCAATAATGCGTCCAGTCTTTGTTTAGCCAAGGAATTTCATTCTGATAGATAAAGTTAGTAAAACTAGCCTAAAGTTTTTTGACATTTTATTACATACAACACAATCAATAATATATTACGACTTGAAATTTTAATTAAATAAATATTTCTCAAGATATAGCAACCGCCAAGGCGATTAGGACGTTCTGAGATCCTGCCACCATAGATTCTCTTCCTTTTTTCCCTTCTGCCCTTTTTTCCCTTCTTTCCCTAGCCCCTAGCCCCTAGCCCCTAGTCCCTAGCCCCTTTTTCCCCTAGTCCCTTCTTCCCCTAGCCCCTTCTTCCCCTACAGTGATTGCTATCACTTATCTCATAGATTACGATCACAAACGAGCATCCGTAGGATCACATAGAAACTCTAGAATTTAGCTGATGATACGAATATAAAACGTCAACTCTCTATAGATTTATATCTAGCAAACCTATGCAAACTTTCGCTAACTTTCCCCTAGAAAATCCCTGCAAAAGCCAAGAAAATCCGATCGCTATTTTCAGCGGTGATATTATTCACATTCTTTATCCTAATGGGGAAGTAGAAGTAACTACCGCTGAGCAAGTCGATCGCCGTCAAACCAAGATGCCCCTGGACAAATGCCTGGTTTGGGGATGTTTTGAAGAGTTTTAAAAGCGGTGGGAACTAAAAAAAAGATTGGTTCGCCCCCAACATCCCAAGCAAAAGAGCGATCGCTCTTTAGCTGCGGTGCCAAAGGAGCGATCGCTCTCTTCCAAACTTGCCCACCCTGCGTACAGCGATGTTCTTTTCCCTCAGCTACCTTCCACTCTGTTAAATAATTGGTAGGAAAGCACAGACGCGATCGCCACCCGCATCAACTAGATATCTTTCTCACTCAACTCACGGATCATGTAATCAAAAGGTTGATCCAAGAAAGCCCCAGTTTCAATTCCTGCTGCTGCCACTTCAGCATTGACAATATCTTTCAAAATGCCAATCCCTACAACCGTCGGTCCAATTGGAACCCCCAGCGAATTGTAAGTTTCCCGCAAGCCTTGAAGCACGCGCTCATCGAGTACATCTGTACTTCCAGCTACCAGCGCGTAAGTAGCATAACGTAAGTAGTAATCCATGTCCCGCAGACAAGCCGCATAGCGGCGAGTAGTGTAGGCATTTCCACCCGGACGAATAAGTTCCGGCTGTTCCGCAAAAAGCTGCGTTCCAGCTTGTTTAACAATCGCCCCAGCATTACCATTAATTACTCTTGCTGCCTGCACTCGTGCAGTACCCGTCCCAAAATAGGATTTTAACCGCTCAATCCCATCCCGGTCTAGATACCGACCCGTCACATCGTAATTTCCAATCAGGCTGGTTACTGCATCCCGCATGAAATTTTTCTCCCAACAAGCTTTATACACAGTTAATTGACACTCCCACCTCTGAAGGCTTCGCCGTGAGCTGTGCCGAACGGAGATGAGATTCTTGACTAAATTTGACACTCCCACCCCGATCGGAGATGGGATTCTTGAGGGCTAGGCGAACCTAACGCGCAATGGCTTAGCCAAAAAGCCTATACACACTCGCTCGAATTCGAGGTTGTGCTTATTTGGTGTTTGTGATTTTGGATGTCTTTATGATTTTACGGGATCGGTCGCCTAAGTCCTAACAAAGCATATTGAATATTTACAAGAATTCCTAATTTACCACATTGGATTAGAGATTTGAGGTGTAAGATTTGAAAGCAATCAGAGCAGGGAGGTAGCAGCAGGCACGCAGATCCTGTTCCCAGCTACAAGACTAAGCTTTTGTATCAAGAAATACAAACTTGTGACAGTCGAATGCCTATGATCGCTCAAATCGTCTGTCAAAGAATCTGCGATCGCCGAGAGATAACCAAAATAAGGAGTTAAGTAATGTTCCAGACCCCACAAGAGTTCTTGAACTACGTTAAAGAAAATAACATTCAGATCATCGACCTCAAGTTTATTGATACGCCAGGTATATGGCAGCACCTCTCGCTCTATCAAGACCAAATTGACGAAACAGCCTTCACGGACGGCGTGCCTTTTGACGGTTCCAGCATTCGTGGCTGGAAAGCGATCAACGAATCAGACATGGCGATGGTACTCGATCCCAAAACTGCCTGGATCGACCCCTTCATGGCAGAACCCACTCTCAGCGTTATCTGTAGCATCATCGAACCTCGGACTGGCGAACCTTACAGCCGCGACCCCCGCACCATTGCCCAGAAAGCTGTAGATTACCTAATTACAACAGGCATCGGCGATACAGCCTTCTTTGGCCCTGAAGCCGAATTCTTCATCTTTGACGATGTGCGCTTCGACCAAAATCAGCACAGCGGCTATTACTATGTAGACTCCGTAGAAGGTCGCTGGAACTCTGGTCGCGAAGAACCAGGCGGCAACTTAGGCTACAAACCCCGCTACAAAGAAGGTTACTTCCCCGTCGCACCGACGGATACCTCCCAAGATATGCGGACGGAAATGTTGCTAACGATGGCCAAATGCGGCGTACCCATCGAAAAGCATCACCACGAAGTCGCCACTGGCGGTCAGTGCGAACTCGGTTTCCGCTTTGGTACCTTGATCAAGGCGGCTGACGACCTAATGACCTATAAATACGTCATTAAGAACGTTGCTAAGAAGTACGGCAAAACAGTCACCTTTATGCCGAAACCGGTGTTCAACGATAACGGTTCCGGGATGCACACCCACCAGTCCATCTGGAAAGACGGCCAACCCCTATTCTGGGGTGACGGCTACGCCAATTTGAGTCAGATGGCACTACACTACATCGGTGGCTTGCTCAAGCACGCACCCGCTTTGTTGGCATTGACTAACCCCAGCACCAACTCTTACAAGCGTTTGGTTCCTGGTTTTGAAGCCCCTGTGAACTTAGCTTACTCCCAAGGAAACCGCTCTGCTTCGATTCGTATTCCTCTGTCGGGGGGCAACCCCAAGGCGAAGCGCTTAGAGTTCCGCTGTCCAGATGCAACTGCTAACCCTTATCTCGCCTTTGCAGCAATGCTTTGTGCAGGTATAGATGGTATCAAGAACCAAATTGACCCCGGCGACTCTTTGGATGTGGATATTTACGACCTCAGCCCTGAAGAGTTAAGCAAGATACCTTCGACTCCCGGTTCTTTGGAATTGGCCCTGGAAGCATTGGAGAAAGACCACGCTTTTATGACCGAGCCAGGGGTGTTTACGGAAGATTTTATCAATACTTGGATTTCTTACAAGTTGGATAATGAAGTCAACCCCATGCGCCTACGTCCCCATCCTTATGAGTTTGGTCTGTACTACGATTGCTAAAAAATTAAAAATTAAAAATTAAAGATTAAAAATGGTAATAATTTCATTTTTAGTTCTTAGTTTTTAATTAATGAATTCGCCGCTAGTTAACGCGGCGTTTTTTATGCTTTGAATTTGATTATAGCAACCGCTTTCAGCGGTTACGATGCTCAGGGCTAGGGGCTAGGGGCTAGGGAAAGAAGGGGAAGAAGGGATAGGGGCTAGGATGCTCCGATGCTCAGGAAAGAAGGGGAAGAGGGGAAGAGAGTCAATGGTTTGGGTCATGAGCGAGTATCCTAACCCTTTCTATTATTGCCTCCTACCCCCTGCCCCCCTGCCTCCTGCCTTCTATTGCGTTACAATTTGAAAAGTGCCTTTACAAAAAAACATAAAACAATGACTGTTGCCTATCCCCACAAACTTCGCAATGCTTTGGGTGCGCGAGAAATTCTAGAGCAGGTAGTGCGCGATCGCGAAATTCATCTGATCACCATCAACCGCTACCGCTACAGCGAGCAGCGCAGTTGCAAAGACCTCACCGATTTAATCGAACTACTCGACGGTAAGCCAGCCGAACTCGTGCGCGACCTTTCCCGCCACATCTCCGACGAGGCCCGCCATGCCTCATGGCTCACAGACTTGCTGATAGATTTAGGCGTTAGTGTCGGTACGCCGCCGGGAGTATTGTATATTAACGAGTTTGAAAAGCTACTCCAGCAGATAGACCCCGCCAAAAATCGGGATGATTTTGTAATTTCTTCCCTAGCCGCAATTAATGTTACCGAAAAACGTGGTTGCGAATACTTTTCAGCTCATATCTACGCCCTGAAAAACGCTCCCCAGACGGAAGAAAACGTCAAAATTCGGGAAACCATCGAAAAGATTTTCCCAGAAGAAGCCGGTCACGTCCGTTGGGGAAACCGATGGCTAGCCCAAATTGCGGCCCAAAGCCCAGAACACCGCGAGAAGGTGGAACAAGCAAGGCGCAAGTATGTGGCGATCGAACAAGCTGCTTTTGAGTCGGGAATGGATATTATGCTGGGTGCTGAACTCCGCCGCGTTAGCAACCTCGTAGATATTGCTAATACAATGCCAATGTGGGAACGCCCTCAATACCTGATGGAACATCTACCGCAGGCATTGCTATCACCTGAGTTGCAAATGACCAGAATTGACGTGGCTCAAAGAGCTTGGCAGCGAGATCCGCAGGCATTTATGGAAAAATTTGTGCCCATGTTTCTCAATGGTATGAAGGGTCTTGAGAATAACCGTACTAAAACAGCGGCTAGTAAGTAAATCTCGCATTAAATACTTGTCATTGTTCGCTGTGCTCCGCAATCGCCGAGTCTCTGCGATTGCTTCGCACAGCGAACAATGACAGATCGTAATATTAAAACTTTAATTGCGGCACGCCTTCCAAAAAAGGGCCGCTCAACATTAACACAGTCATCGGCTCTAAGTTGCCGCTAACCTTCAAATTCTTATCTTTTTGAAACTGCTCGATATCTGTTTTCAAAACACCAGAATTATATCCTAATTTCGTTAAATAATTAATAGCTTGCTGGTCAGTTATGGAGATATCCGTAGAACGGAAAATGGGAATGTATTGTTCCCGCCAAATTCCAGCAAAAGAGGCTTTATTAAAATTAAAAATTCTTCCCCGCGAGGGATCGCCAATAATAGCTACATCGTCGTTCATTGCCAGCAAAGCCACTGCGTGTGGCAGCTTTCTCCCCCCGTCAAACAGCCAAACCGCTAACACTCCAGGGCGATTAATTTGCTGCATTTGCTCCCAACTGGGAGTTAGCTCAATACCATCCATTCCTAAAGCTCTTGCTGCTACAATTAACTGCGGCATCGAAGTTCCTAAACGGCTGGTTCTGGCTAAACGCGCAACACTTGATTCCGTCGCATCCATTCCCCATCTTTTTAATACTGTCGCCAAAGCCGCCGGGGCACAACTGCTGTTAGAAGTTTGTCGAAATACACCATTTGGTTGCAGATTATCTACTAATTCAGGATAAATTGGAGCGAGAAAATAGGATTCAGCCCCCGTAAATCCCCCCAATCCTAACAAGCCAATTAAAATTACTGCGGCTACTTGCGATCGCGCTGTCTCCCAACTGACTGTAAAGCCAATACCGCAGACTCCCGCCAGCATTACCCGCAGCAAAGTCCAAGTCACCTGCATCCCGTGAAAACGCCACTCAATCGGCAAAGCAGGCATTTGAGGCAGATTTAAAGCCAACAGCAGCAAAGCGACATAGAAAGCCAAAAAAGCTAGGGCGATCGCATCTTTGCCCTTAAATAAATCGTTAGCTGTCACTCCCGATCGAACTAAGACGCGCCCGAAACGCATTCCCCAAACAAACAGTAGCGAACTCAGCACCAGTGTGACAACTATTTCCATAGGAGCAAAATTTTGTTGCTTAACTAGCGTTTTAACACGCTCTGCGATCGCCAGTCGGTTTTAAGGCAACGCATTACCTGAAAACAGACTTACCATCAATCTTATAATCAAGACTGATTATTTAAATAAATTCTATTTATTTGGTGGATAGTATTATCCTACAACATTTACTTATCAATCAAATTTAATAATTGTTTTATCATTATAGTTAGAGTAAGGTAGAGTTAATAACCAAGTCAAGAAAACGTGCTGCTCCCAACAAGGGTAGCTCACACAACTCGGCCAATCAAAATATCGCTTTAATTAAAAGTGTCAAGTCAGCAGGGATAGTTTAAAGACTTATGCTCTAGCAATAAATCTTTAGTTCCTGCCTACCTGCGCTCGAAATAGTTCGCTAAACCTCAATTAGCGAACATCAAAAAAGCGCTTTGATAACCTTCAGTGAATGTCGTTACAGAAGATTATGAATTGCAGCGAGGCTAGGCTATGACTAAGTTTTCCGATCAATTTTCTCCCCTTTCTCGGCGTAAGTTTATCGCCACAGCAGGTGCATCTGCCCTGGGTTCAATACTGCTTAAAGGTTGTTTGGGAAATCCCCCAGAACCCGTTGCAGATACCAGTGCTGGCGGCGGTACTGCCACTTCAGTACTTGCTGTTGCCAACGAGAAAAGAGTCGAAGGCATCGAAACTACAAAAATCACCTTGGGATATATTCCCATCGTTGAAGCCGCAGCATTAATTATTGCCCAAGAAAAAGGTTTTTTTGCCAAATATGGCATGACCGAAGTTACAATTGCCAAGCAAGCTAACTGGGGTTCAGCCAGAGATAACGTAGAAATTGGTTCTGCAGGTGGTGGGATAGACGGCGGCCAGTGGCAAATGCCGATGCCTTATCTAATTAGCCAAGGGTTAATTACTAAGAGTAGCGTCCAAATCCCAATGTATGTTTTAGCCCAGTTAAATACTCAGGGAAATGGTATTGCTGTCTCACTTAAACACGAAGGTAAAGGCTTAGGTCTTAAACTAGATCAATCTGCCCACGACTATATTAAAGACCTTGCTAAAGCGGGCACTCCCTTTAAAGCAGCCTACACCTTTCCCAAGGTTAATCAGGACTTCTGGATTCGTTATTGGTTAGCAGCAGGCAACATTGATCCCGATACAGATGTTAGTTTGCTCACAGTACCGCCAGCCCAAACTGTCGCTAATATGAAAACTGGCAGTATGGATGGTTTCAGTACCGGCGATCCCTGGCCGCTGCGAATTGTGAAAGAAAAGATTGGCTTTATGTCAGCCCTTACTTCTCAAATTTGGAAAGGTCATCCAGAGGAATATTTAGCAATTCGTAGCGACTGGGTAGATAAACATCCGAAGGCTACAGAAGCCATTTTAGCAGGATTAATTGAGGCCCAACAGTGGTGTGATAAACCTGAACATCGAGCCGAATTAGTTAGCATTGTTTCTAGTAAAAACTTCTTTGATGTACCTCCAGAAGTTTTAATCCCACCCTATTCAGGTAAATACATGATGGGTGATAACCAACCAGAAATCGACGACTTTAAAATGGGTCCGTTGTACTGGCATGATGGGATTGGCAACGTTTCTTATCCATACAAAAGTCACGATTTGTGGTTCTTAACCGAAAGCGTGCGTTGGGGTTTTCTGCCTACAACAACTTTGACAGATCGCAAGACAATCATTGACAAAGTCAACCGCGAAGATATTTGGAAAAAAGCCGCTAAATTAGCTGGAGTTGCTGAGGCTGACATTCCTACAAGTACTTCTCGCGGTGTGGAAAAGTTCTTTGATGGGAAAGAATTTAATCCCGACAAACCCGAAGATTATCTCAAGAGTTTGGCAATTAAAAAAGTTTGATTCAGTTGACAGTTAACCGTTAACTGTTAATCGTTAATAGTTAACCCAAAATTTAGTCAGGACTTACGCAACTGTCACGCTCAAATCGACTTGTAGAGTGTGTCAGACTAAATTCTATAACGATTATCGAGGGTTTCAGCTTAGTAGAGCACCCTACGATATGTGTCGGTTGTGTAATTCCTGTTAGTCTCGCAAAACCATAGTAAAAACACAGGAGATTAGTAGGATGGCTGTAAGTACAAATCGGAGAGGCGGAGTAAATACTCAAGGAATGTTGGGTGAGTTTTGGAAGAAAAATTCTCAGAGTATTTTACCTCCACTTTTGGGCATATTTGGGTTTCTATTTGTTTGGCAGTTCCTATCAAGTTCTGGACTGATTAAGCTACCGGGACCTAGCAGTTTGTGGACTGATGAACGGACGCGGATTTTACTGATGTATCCTTTTATGAACTCCAAAACTTATGGAGTTGGCTTGTTTTGGCAAACTTTAGCAAGTTTGGAACGGGTGGCGAAAGGCTACACTCTAGCGGCGGTTGTGGGAATTGGTACGGGGGTTTTGGTAGGTACAAACCCTTTTCTTAATAAAGCTTTAGATCCGATTTTCCAATTTCTGCGGATGGTTGCACCTTTGGCATGGGTTCCGATTGCTTTGGCTGCCTTGCAACAAAATGAACCTGCGGCTTTGTTCGTGATTTTTGTAACTTCGGTTTGGCCGATTTTAATCAACACTGCTGAAGGTGTTCGCCAAATTCCTGATGATTACAATAATGTTGCGAAGGTGTTGCAACTTTCGCGGAAGGAATATTATCTAAATATTTTGTTTCCTTCAGCACTTCCCTACATTTTTACAGGCTTGAGAATTGCGATTGGTTTGGCTTGGTTAGCGATTATTGCAGCAGAAATTGTGATGTCGGGGATTACGGGTATTGGCTTCTTTATTTGGAATGCTTACCAGCAAAACTACATCAGCGAAATTTTGTTAGCTGTAGTTTACATTGGCGCTGTTGGTTTGATTCTGGATCGGTTGATGGCTTGGTTGCAGCAAAAGATTGCTCCTCCTCAAGGGAAGTAGTTTGGTTAACTGTTAACTGTTAACTGTTAACTGTTAACTGATAGCTGTGCAAGGCTTACCAAATTTGTCGTTTAGTCAGGGGTTAAAACCCCTGCCTAATAGTGAAAGTCGTCTGAAGACGACTAATAAATATCTCCAGACAAGACTCTGAAAACCAGGTAGGCTGCCTACTATCCAAGAGTGATTGGAAATGTTTAATGCACTAACTATTTTTCAGTCGGTTTTAACCGACTTTAGCTATGAGACAGGGGTTTTAACCCCTGGTGGACTTCGTAAGCTGTTACTGCTAACGAAGAATGCCGATAGCCAACCCAAAATCTACACAGAGGCAAGAAAATCATGTCAACTTTAATTGCAGTAGAACAACTTGAAAAGGTCTTTAATTTATCAGACGGTGGCAAATACATTGCCCTCAAAGGCATAGATCTGGAAATTAAAAAAGGCGAGTTTATATCCTTAATCGGACACTCTGGCTGTGGCAAATCTACTCTGCTAAATATGGTGGCTGGTTTGGATTTACCGACAGAAGGATTAGTAACAATTGAAGGACAAAGAATCACCCAACCAGGGCCCGATCGCATGGTAGTCTTTCAAAACTATTCCCTACTACCTTGGCGCACAGTCAGAGAAAATATTACTCTCGCTGTAGATTCGGTGATGAAAGGCTTACCCAAAGCGGAACGCCTCGATATCATTCAAAAACACATTGATATGGTGGGTTTAACTCCCCACGCCGAGAAACAGCCTGCATTGCTATCAGGAGGACAAAAACAACGGGTGGCGATCGCGCGTGCTCTGGCCTTACGCCCTAAACTATTGCTATTAGATGAACCCTTCGGTGCTTTAGACGCTTTAACTCGCGGCAATTTGCAAGAGAAATTAATGGAAATTTGCCAAGAGTACGAAATTAGTGCGCTGATGGTGACACACGATGTAGATGAGGCCGTGTTACTTAGCGATCGCATCGTCATGTTGACTAACGGCCCAGAATCGAAAATAGGCGGCATTCTCGAAGTAGACATCCCCCGCCCCCGCAAACGCATGGAAGTAGTCTCGCACCCCAGTTACTACGCCCTACGTAGCGAAATGATTTACTTCCTTAACCAACAAAAACGGGTGAAAAAATTAAGGGCGAGAAAAGTACCCGCGATCGCCCGTCACGGCCTCGAAAAAGTCAACCTCGAACTCGGATTCGTCCCCCTCGCCGCCTGTGCTCCCCTCGCGATCGCCAAAGAAAAAGGCCTATTTGCCAAACACGGCCTCGATGAAGTCCACCTCGTCCGCGAAACCAGTTGGCGCGGCATCGTAGATGGCATCGCCGGCGGTTACTTAGATGCCGCGCAAATGCCCTCTGGCATGGCTGTCTGGTTAAGCTTAGGAGGCCATCAAGAGAAGCCGATACCAACCGTTACAGCCCTCACCATGAGCCGCAACGGTAACGGAATTACCCTTGCCAGGCGGTTTTACGACCAAGGGATTTATACTCTGGCAGACTTTAAAGCCATGCTGCAAAGAACACCAGCGCAAACTCACAGGATGGCGATCGTTCACCCCTCCTCTATGCACAACCTGTTACTGCGTTACTGGTTAGCTGCTGGTGGCATTGACCCCGATCGCGATGTGTTGCTGAAAAATATCCCCCCAGCACAAATGATCGTTGACTTACAAGGCGGCACTATTGACGGTTTCTGCGTCGGCGAACCTTGGAACTTGCGGGCCTCAATGGAAGGCGTAGGCTTTACAGTGGCGACGGATTTGGAACTGTGGCCGGGACATCCTGGGAAAATTCTAGGAGTACGGGAAGAATGGGCGAATGCTTACCCCAATACTCACATTGCCTTAATTAAGGCATTGTTAGAAGCTTCTCAGTATTGCGCCGATCCTAATCACGCGGCTGAAGTAGCCGAAATTGTAGCGGGGCGCGAGTATGTCGCCACTGACAAAAATTACATTCAACTCGGCGATCCTAATTCTGCTGCTTGTAATTTGGATACTCCCATGCGGGAATACGCCCACCATTTATTTTATGGGGACGGAGTGAACCGTCCGAGTCGAACTGAACAGTTATGGCACATGGTACAAATGGCACGCTGGGGCGATACGGTGTTTCCGCGCAACTGGGTGGAAATTCTGGAACGGGTGGTGCGAGTTGGCCCCTTTAGTACGGCGGCGCGAGAGTTGGGGCTGTCAGATATTACTTATACTCGCGGTTCTCTTCCCTTGTTTGATGGGTCAGTGTTTAATTCTGACGATCCGATTGGATATCTTAATAGCCTGGAAATTAAACGCGATTTCACAATGGCTGAAGTTGTACTTGATTCGGGTCGTCGTTCGGCTTAGAAAGTTTGAAGAATTAAGGGAATATTTGAATACATAGAGTATGGTGCGTCAGAAGTATAAACCTTTATTCTATAAATCCATAATTTCGTCTGACGCACCCTACAAACTTCCTTCGCAATCGACAGTTAAACGTTAACAATCAACAATCAACAACAAGAAATTTAAACCCATGACTAATACTGCCCTCAACGAGAAAAACTCGAAAACTAGCCTTAATCAAGGAAGCGTTCGCCGCCAGCCTTTTTTGGTGATGGACAATGTTTATAAGTCCTATCCAAATGGTTATAAGGCTTTAGAAAATGTCAACTTGAACATAGCCGAAGGAGAGTTTATTACAATTATCGGACACTCCGGTTGTGGTAAATCAACGCTATTAAATATGGTGTCGGGTTTTAGCCAACCTAGTCAAGGAACCGTAACGATTAATGGGCAGAAAATTACCAAGCCTGGCCCGGATCGGATGGTTGTCTTTCAAGGTTACGCTTTGCTACCTTGGCGGACGGTGTTTGAGAATGTTTATTTGGCAGTTAATGCGGTATTTCCCAATAAGTCAAAAGTCGAGAAAAATGCGATTGTTAAAGAGCATTTAGCTATGGTAGGCTTGACTGAAGCTGCGGAGAAAAGGCCGCCGCAAATTTCCGGGGGGATGAAGCAGCGGGTATCGATCGCGCGGGCTTTGGCAATTCGCCCCCAGGTGCTAATTTTGGATGAACCTTTTGGGGCTTTGGATGCAATTACTAAGGAAGAATTGCAGGAAGAATTGCTGAAAATTTGGAACGATCATCGCTGTACGGTGTTGATGATTACTCACGATATTGATGAAGCTTTGTTTTTGGCCGATCGCTTGGTGATGATGACTAATGGGCCGTCGGCGACAGTTGGTGAAGTTTTGCAAATTCCTTTTCCGCGTCCTCGCGATCGCGTGCAAATCATGGAAGATCCAGAATATTATAATCTGCGAAATTATGCCCTAGATTTCCTCTTCCGCCGCTTTGCCCACGATGACGATGCTTAATCATTTTGGCATTGAGGATTAACTAGGGGAATGTTGGAGCATTTAAGCTCTAGCATTTCCCTATTTTTAGGGGAATATCGCTCACAATGCTTAACCAGTTTAGCATTGAGGATTAATTAGGGGAATGTTGAAACATTTAAGCTCTACCATAATCAACAATCTCAGCAGAATGTCGCTGCGGGGGCAATTTTCCCAATTCCGGTGATAAGAACGATGATAACACGCGATACTATTGTTATAGATATATATCAACCGCCACAACGGTTAAGATACTCACTCATGGCCCAAACTATTGACTCTCTTCCCTTCTTTCCCTAGCCCCTAGCCCCTAACCCCTAGCCCCTAACCGCCTTGGCGGTTGCTATAGCTCAAAACAATAAACTACACAGTTTTATGACTACCACCGATCCTAACGTACAAACAGTTTCTACTGAAAGCCTTTCCAGTTCCGATATTATCACCAATGAATTAATTTCTGATGCAACGACTATCAGCTATGTAGAAGAGATTGAAACTGTCATTGCCAGTATGGCCATCGATCAAAAAGTAATGGTCGGCAAAAATGAAACAGGAGGGCATCGTTGGGAATTTAAGTACGGCAGCGTTGAGGTATTTGTACAACTTACAGGGGAAACTGAAGATGACTCCTTGACTGTTTGGGCTGCTGTACTGCCGTTACCTGCTAAGAATGAACCACTGTTAATGCGGAAGTTGCTAGAAATGAACTGGCTGTCAACTTATGAATCTCATTTTGCAATTGTTGATAGCCAAATTGTAGTAGTATCAACTCGCACTTTAGCGGAGTTATCGCCAGGGGAAATTTCCCGCGCCATTACCGTTGTTGCAACAATTGCTGATGATTATGACGACGCTTTGCAAGCTGAATTTAGTTAACTGTTAATTGTTAACAGTTAGTTGTTAGTTGTTAGTTGTTAACTGTTAATTGTTAACAGGGCAATTCCTTTTACCTCGTAAGTTGTAAGGTGGGCGCTCGCCGACCATCATTTGTGGCTATAACTTACAATATTTTTGGCGGCGAGCGCCTACCCTACATTTAATGATGTTTGTCTGTATTACCAATTACCAATTACCAATTACCAATTACCACTTAATATGTGGCGTATAATTCCCTTGATGTCCGCATCTGGAACCGTTCAAATGGCAATTGATGAATGGTTGCTAGAACAACACCGTTTGGGAAAACATCCGCCAACTTTGCGGTTTTATACTTGGGAACCAGCGGCGATTTCTTTGGGTTATCACCAGCGGCGCTGGCCTGAATTTTGGCAGGAAATAACTTGGCAAGGAATGCCTTTAGAATTAGTTAAACGTCCTAGTGGTGGACGTGCTGTCTTGCATCAAGGGGATTTAACTTATGCTGTAATTGCGTCAGAATTGGGTAAAAATCGCACAGAAGCTTATCAAATTATCTGCCAATTTTTGATTGAAGGTTGGCGATCGCTTGGTTTAGATTTACATTATGGTTCGGCGGGACGAGGTTATATTCATAACCCTAATTGTTTTGGTACTGCAACAGGTGCGGATTTAGTTTCGGCTGAGGGTTTTAAATTTATTGGTAGCGCTCAATTACGGCGGGGTGATGCTATTTTACAGCATGGTTCTATGCGTTTGCAACCAGATAATAGCTTATTTACTCAGGTATTTGGTGAGGAAATGAAGGCTGTGCAATTACGTTTATCTCAGCGGGGAGATAGTTTGATTGAAATTGTAGTTGAGGCTTTGACTTTAGCAGCTACACGCTGTTTCGATATTGAGTTAGTGGTGCAGCCTTTATCAGAGGAAGAGTGGGAGGCTATTTTGCTAATGGCTAATGGCTAATAGCTAATGGCTAATTGGTAATTGCTTTTAATTTTGTTCTGTTGATTTAGCTATTGCATTCAGCGGTAAACCGGGCGGATAGCTGCCCTCTTCTTTAATTCGCTTGATATCGGCTTCTGTAATCTTGGCATTTAAGGATTTTGCCACTGCTCTTACAATGTCACCCTTATCAATTGTTCCGGCTACAGAACCAGTTGGCGACAGTACGACAATGCGCCGTAATTGATGGGATTCCATGCAGTTAATTACTTCGACTAAAGATGATTTCTCGCCAACAGCAATGGCTTCGCTCAATGGTTTCACGATATCTTTGAGGGTTTGCTTTTCCCACTGACTGCGCTCGATGAAGCGGATATCGTCAACAGAAACTAAGCCGCGATCGCGACCATTAGAAGAAGCAACATAAATTTGAGAGTGAGAAGTTTCTAACAAATATTGCTCGGCAAACTGCCGCAGCGTCAAGTCAGCATTAATTACTCTAAATTCGCGGCTCATAGCATCGCTAGCCTTCGTTTTCAGTAAGGCTGACTGCAAATCGGCTATGCGGTTGTAAGAGGTGGCATTTCGCAGGCAAAACCAGCCTATAAGTCCAATCCATAAGGCTCCTGGTTGCCCAACTAGCAAAAAGAGTGATGCTCCTAATGCGATCGCCAACCAACCTAAAACTTGCCCTGTTTTCGCGGCCCAACGAACGCCAGCTAAGCGAGAACCGGTGATTTTCCAAACTGCTGCTTTTAAAACCTGTCCGCCGTCCAAGGGTAGACCGGGAATTAAATTAAAGATGCCCAAAATTAGATTAATTTCGGATATTCGTTCTGCCAGTTCGCGGATCAAGCTAGATGGTGGCAGAGTTATAGCTGCTAAACCAACTATTAAAAATAGTCCGAAGCTGACTCCTGGGCCTGCGATCGCCACTTGAAAAGCTTGACCGGGAGTTTTTGATTCCTGCTCTATAGAAGCAACACCGCCAAATAGAAATAGAGTAATGGAATTAACTTTAATACCTTGAGACATAGCGGCTAAACTATGCCCTAACTCGTGCATGAGAACGGAGCCAAATAGCAGTAGAGCTAGTGCAAATCCAGCGACCCAAGAAAGCACAGGCCCATAAGCTCCCTGGTAATTTCTAGCATTGGCAAAGGTTGCTAGCGCTAAAATCACAAACCAAGAGGAATCCACAAATAGCGGGATGCCAAATAAAGAGCCAATTCGCCAACCTGCCTGCATGAATTTTTCCTTGAGTGCATTTTTCAGGGTCGCCTAAGCCAAAGTCAATCAACCCTTTACTTTATTGTGACTGAAAAAGTCCTGAATGCGATCGCTCTTGTCAGGGCACGGCAAAGTCCCTTCGTGTCAACTTAAGGTCAAACCCTTAGTCCGGCAGGGGTTAAAACCCCCGCCTCAAAGTTTAAGTCCTCTAAAGAGGACTGTTAAACTCATTAGTTTTTATTAGTCCACTAAGCGAGGACTTTAGCTATAACAGGGGAGTTTTAACCCCTGACGGCCTTTGCTTGACAAGAAGCGGTTTCAACCGCCGAACTTTTGCCTTATGCTTTTAAACCTGCTGCCAAAGGTTTAGTCCAAATGCCCTGCTCATTTTCTTCGTACTGCTGATGAATTGTCTCCCAAGCGGCGTGTTCTGCTTTACTTGCGTCGTTAGTTTCGTCAAAGGCTTGATTGTAGCGATCGATGAATGTTTTTTGAGCTTCCTCAGATAGGTGCGATCGCACTTCAGGGGACAAGTCAGCCGGGCCCGAACACCGACCTGTACTGGCGCGGGGCAAAATCATGTCGCTGACGGAGATTTCTTCACCGCCTGCACTTTCCAGCAGCAGTTGAATTTCGCCCGATTTATCGGCGGCTACTTCTGCCATCACCAGAAATTCCCCTGCTTCTAGGCGCGTTTGATAGATAGTTGCCTTATCTTCAGGCATTCCCAAGGTAGCTAAGGCGGAGACTAAACCCGCACCAGCAGAACCTGCGATCGCACCGCTAGCAGCACCGATCAATACAGCACCCAAAGGCCCTGCTGCTACCACAGGCCCCACAAAGGGTATAAATAACACGCCAACACCTGTTAGCAAGCTCAAAAACGAGCCAAATAGGGAACCAAAAATTGCGCCGTTTCGGAGGCCTCCGAGAATCAGATCTTTCTTAGTAATAAAGCCCGCGATTCTGGTTTCGGATTGAAAATTTTTGCCCATCACGGAAATATGATCGCGAGACACACCGCGATCGAGCAGGCGGCGGATCGCGCCATCTATTTGCTTTTCTTCCTTAAATACTGCTGAAACTGTGCGCTCTGCTTTATATTCTTCTGGCATTTTGAGACTCCTTGAATACTTGTTGAATACTTGTAGATACGTTACTGTTTCTTGCAGTATAGGGCTATACTATGCTGTACCTGCGTCAATCTTCTGGTAGATTCCCTAGAAATTAATCTATAATCTTCTGGTGGATTTCATAGAAATCAATCTATTATTTTCTGTGATTAGCAACACTCAATTTTTGTTATATAAGCCTTGCGAAGTAATCCCAAAGATGGTTGTTAGCAGCAAGAGATTGCGTCACCCCTTCTCAATAACAGAGTAATAATCTATTTGTCATTGCGAGCGTAGCGAAGCAATCTCAGGGTATCAACAACGGTACAACAACCTACAAAGGAGAGCGAATATATCCCCACTTACCAAAACCAAAAGATACCGGAGCAAATCCGTCAGAAATATCATCATAAGACCGACTAAACTGCGGATTAATAACATAATTTCCACTTTTGTCTATAAAACCAAACTTCCCGTCAACTTCCACCTGTGCCAAACCCTCAGAAAAAGAGCCGCCACGACTAAACTTAAAAGGAATTACCAGCTCTCCTTTTGTATTGATATATCCAGATTTTTCACCATTGTAAACTGCCGCCAAGCCTTCAGAAAAAGGCGAAGCATACTTGAATTGAGGCGGAATTGCTAACCTCCCAGTTTTGTCAATATATCCTTCACCAACACTAAGACTAACTCGCGCAAAACCTTCCGAAAAATTACCTATAGCATCAGTCAATGTGTAATCCAGAATTATCTCAGTAAACTTTCCCATCTTGTCAATAAAGCCAGATTTACCATCCTCCACAACCAAAGCTACACCATCGGAAAAAGGCAATGCCCAATTAAATTTGGGCGGAATTACAAATTTACCAGTCTTGTCAATAAAGCCATCTTTGTCCTGAAACTTCACTGCTGCTAACCCTTCCGAAAAATAAATAGCACTTTCAAATTGTGGCTGAATTACCATTTTCCCTTTTGTGTCGATCGAGCCAAATTTGCCCCCGATCTTGACAGTCGCTAACCCATCAATAAAAGAAGAAGCTTCCTCAAAATCCTGTTGAATCACAATATTACCTGTTCTGTCAATATAGCGGAACTTGCCACCAATTGTCACCAATGCCAGCCCTTTAACAAAAGGATAATGTAGATAATACTCTGGTTGGATCAATAATTTTCCTGTCTGGTCGATCGCACCCCATTTTTTACCAATTTTCACCCAAGCTACCCCACTAGAAAATGACTCAGCTTCATCAAAAATGGGGGGGATTACTAAGAATTCACTCCAAGGCGTATACTCCGGTGGCAATACATTTGCTATTTTCAATGCTTGACATAATAAGCCTGCAATTTCGCCTCTGGTAGTGTTCTTATTGGGCTGAAGTTTCCTGACATTTGGGTAGTTGACAATCAGGTAGTTTTCTGTAGCAGCAGCGATCGCATTTCTGGCATAGTCTAGAATCTCCGCTGCATCGTCAAAATACTTCCTTAATGTCTCGTTTGCTGGTGAAACAGGTTGATAATTTAACCCATTTGCTATAATTGAAATTGCTTGCACTCGCGGTAACATTTGATTAGGCTTGAAAGTGCCGTCAGGATAACCCGCAAAAAATTTTCTTTCCGTAGCAAATTTAATTGCTTCGTGGGCCCAATAATTCTCAGGGACATCAGTAAAAGTAATGGCAGTAGCGACTATGGGGGAATTGGGAAAAGCTTTGAGTAAAATAGCAGCAAACTCAGCACGAGTAATAGTTACCTCTGGGCGAAAAGTGCGATTGTGATAGCCGTTAATAATCCCTCGCTGTGCCAACTCAATAATACATTTTTGCGCCCAATGGCTTTGAATGTCGGAAAAATTTACAGTGTTAGTCATAAATAGGCTCCTGTTTTTCAACTATTCTACAGTTCTCTTCACTGGATACTTTAAGATACAATTAGATCGAACCAGCAATCAGGAAAAAATCTGATTTTCCTAGCTAAACTCCTCACATCTTCTTTCAGACTTGCCCTTCCATTTTTCAACTCCAATCACAAGGAAATAAATTAATGGCATTAGCACATCTCTTTCCAGTTATCCATCCCATCTTAAAGCATACTTTCCCAAATTGCCTGTGGACAGGAGATGTCAATCAGCCGGAGATTGCCTTAACTTTTGACGATGGCCCCCACCCGCAACACACGCCAAAATTACTCAAAATTTTAGATAAATACAATATTACAGCTAGCTTTTTTCTACTCGGTTTGTGCGTCCAACGCTATCCCGAAATTACTAAGGCTATTTATGAAAGCGGTCATTGGATTGGCTTACATGGCTATCAACATATATCCTTCCCTAAGTTAACACCAACAAACTTAAAATTGGAATTAGAAAATACCCAAAATCATATTTACGAAGCCTGCGGTTTAGCACCACAATTAATCCGAGATGTGCGCCCACCCAATGGTTTTTTTACGCCCCGCCAATTAAATTTGTTAACGGGTTGGGGATATCGCCCTGTAATGTGGAGTGTAGTACCTGAAGATTGGGTAAGACCGGGAGTTTCTGTGGTTGTTAATCGCGTGATTCAGCAGACTTGTAGGGGTTCAATTATTGTCTTACACGACGGACATTGTGGCGGAGAAGATGTAGCACTCTCAGCAGCAGAAATTATTCCTCTACTTTTAGATCGAGGCTATAATTTTGTTACCATCGATAAAATCTGGAACCAAATCCAACAGGGCAGATTTTGAGTTGGGTAAAGTGGCGGATAGTATAATCTCTGAGTAAACCTGTGTTGACAAGACATTTATTCAGGACTTACGCAAAACTATCCGTAACGCCGCCATCTTGGCGGTCAAGTCACCGCCAAGATGGCGGCGTTACGGAATCTGTCATAATATCTGTGTGAGTAGAGGAGTTTTTGTATGGTTAAATCGCATAAATCGCCAACTGTAACAGCCTTAGCTTTGGGTTTAATCTTAGCTAATGAGGTGCTTTTTAATAACAGGATAGCGCCTGCATTTGCCCAAACTAGGTTTAAGGATGTTCAAAACCATTGGGCCCAAGCTTGTATTGAAGATTTAGCCGATAAAAAAATTATTAGTGGCTATTATGAAGATGGAACTTTTCGCCCCAATCGCCCCGTTTCCCGCGCCGAATTTGCTGCCATCGTCCGCAGAGCTTTTCCCAATGCTAAGCCAGTTCGAGAAGCTATGACTTTTGTCGATCTTCCTACTGATTATTGGGCTTATAAGTCGATAATGGAAGCCTATCAAACGGGATTTATTTCTAGCTACAATGGTAGTGTTTTTAATCCTACTCTTAATATTCCTCGCTGGCAAGTGGTGGTATCTTTAAGTAATGGTTTAAGGTATTCCCCAACGCAATCGGCGACTAACATTTTGACCGCGACTTTTGACGATGCAGCGGACATTCCAGATTTAGCAAAAAATGCGATCGCGGCTGCTGCTGAAAAACAGGTTGTCGTTAATTATCCTAATGTTAGACAACTTAAACCAAATCAAGATGTAAGTCGGGCAGAAGTAGCTGCATTTCTTTGCCAAGCTGTGTCTAACTCAGGTCAAGCGGCTTTAGTTCCTTCTCAATATATTGCCCAAGTTCCCGCCGATATTCAACCAACTAAAACAGAGATATCAGAAGTTGGCAAAGTTCGTGCAGAATTTTCTTATCAACAACAAGGTGAAGATGGCAAAAATTTGCGGATAAAAATTAGCCGGGAAGGTCAAATATTCCTCGATGAACCTGTGCTATTGCCGACGCGATCGCTTGCAGGTAACATAGATCGAAAAGCAACAAATGAAATATCTGAAGGGCTGTTATTATCTCTACGAGTGCGAGATTTAGATGGCGATGGGGAACCGGAAGTGTTAGTAGATTTGGTGTCTGCTAAAAGCAGAAGTAATAGCATTCGCAACAACTATTCCTATATTTACCGCTACGAGGCGACACCTAAAACCTACGTACTTACGCAACATTCTTGGGGGAATGTCAATTACGAACTTGAGGATTTAGATCGAGATAATATTCTGGAATTTAAAAGTCAGGATGGAAGATTTAGAGAGGCATTTACCAATTATACTGATTCTCGATTGCCCTTGCAAATCTGGCAATATCGTCAAGGCAAAATGTTAGATGTTACTAAACAATATCCCGTACAAGTTTACACTAATGCCTCTGAACTGTGGGTAGAAAGTAGCACTCGTCAAAGCAATAATCAAGATATAAAAGGCGTGTTGGCGGCTTACCTAGCAAGTAAGTATGTACTTGGTCAAGAGGTGGAAGGTTGGCAATTAGTTGAGAAGATTTATCAAGGTAGCGATCGCGCTCAATTTTTGGGACAATTACGCCAATTTTTAGCGAGTAATGGCTATGCTGTTGGTCAAAATACCGCTGATAATAAGCCTCAAGATCGATCAGATACTAAACTTCAAGCTCAACCAGAGACTAAACCTCAAGATAAGCCAGATACTAAGCCTCAAGATAAGCCAGATGCTAAGCCTCAAGATAAGCCAGATACTAAGGATAATGAGACTGCGATCGCACCTAAATTAGTCCGCACTTTACCTGGTAGCAAAAACCCAGTTTTTTCTGTGTCAATTAGCCCAGATGGTAAAACTTTAGCCGCCAGTGGTAAGCAGGAAATTAAACTTTGGAATCTGGAAACAGGAGAAATATTAAATACCTTATCGGGCCATGAAGGTAATGTTTGGTCTGTAGCTATTAGTCCAGATGGGCAAACTTTGATGAGCGGTAGTGGTGATGGTAGCGCGATTTTGTGGGATATTTCTACTGGGGAAATCCGACGCAATCTATCCCATACAGGGGGGTGGATTAATGCAGTTGGTTTTAGTTCAGATAGCAAAACTGCGATTAGTTGCAGTCATAATAAGGGGATTAATTTGTGGGATGTTACTACTGGAAAACTCCTGTATAGTCTCGATGGATTTAACCCGATGGCGATCGCTTCTCAAGGGCGGGTTTTCGCCAGCAGCGGCGGGCCTAGCGAGATCAAGCTATGGGATGTGGTGACGGGGGCACTTCGCAGTACCCTTGCGGTTCCAGCGGTGGCGGGAGGCGGAATTAAGGCGATCGCTATCAGTCGGGATGGGTGGACTCTCGCCCACGCGATGTCTGGAAATTCTCGCATCCAAGTCTGGGATTTGCGGAAGCGACAAGCGCTTTATACCCTAGACGGACATTCTGCGGGGGTAGAGGCGATCGCGATTAGTCCCGACGGACAAACTCTCGCTAGTAGCAGTAGCGATCGCACTCTCAAACTGTGGAATCTACGTACCGGGAAACTGATGCACTCAATGGAAGGGATGGGTGCGATCGCCTTCAGCCGCGACGGGCAAATTCTTGTTAGCGTAGGTAAGGATAATTCTATTCAAATTTGGCAAATGAGTGACAAAGTTAGCCAAAGGTGAGTAAGTTTTTTCAGCAATTACGCGCGATGAGATTAGAAACCGGGTTTCTGAGTAGAATCTCCGTAGAGAATCGAATATTTTTCTAAGAAACCCGGTTTCTGTGCGTAGGTAAACGCTACGAATGTACATTTGAAGGAGAAGTATTATTTTGCCTGCTAAAACATTGTCAACTACTTTGCGATCGCAGTCAAATTAATCAGCCAAAAAACATTCAGACTATAACTTCCTTCAGAAACGCGGCTAATTCTCCCTTATTCATATTTCCCTGTGCCACCTGCATCACCAAATTATATGCTTGCTCATCTGTCAAATTTAGGGAATAGCCATTAAAACGTAAAAAACTATCCATCGCCGCGAAAGCAGTCCGTTTATTGCCATCAATAAAAGGGTGATTCATCGCTAAATGGTAGAAATAAGCAGCAGCTTGATCCTGAATTGTGGGATGCAGCAACTCACCGCCGAAAGTGGCTTGCGGTTGAGCTAAAGCAGACTCCAGCAAGCCTTCATCCCTAACACCCTGACTGCCACCAAATTTTTCAATTTGTCTGGCATGGATGCTTAAAACCGCACTTTTATTTAGAAAATTAGGAATTAGCAAGACGGCGATAAACCTCCTCTCTTTCGCGTTCCGAATCTAGATATGCCTGCCATAATTTCGGGTCTATTTCTGGTTGTTGCTTAGCCTTTAGGGAACGCACAAACTCAAGTACCTCTTCTAGTCTATGCTCTGGCACTTGGTCAATTTCTTGGAGCAGTAAGTCTTTAGTAGTCATTTTTCCGAAAAGATTAGTATACTAAGTAGGGTGGGCGCTCGCCGTCAATCATTTTAGGCTATGAGAAACATCTAGGCTATGAGAAACATCGCTATTTGTGGCAATAGCCTACCTTACTTTTAATTGTATCCTTTTACTTACCAGCTTACTACAAAACTTATAGAAAATGCAACTTACCAGTAAAATTTTCTGCCCAATTCCTCTTCTAACTTGTAATTATATGGTTGAAAAAACTCACTCAATCGCCCATGAATAGCATCAATCGGCGGCTGATAAACCCCAGCATTATACTTTTCATGATCAGGAAGTTGATAATCTGGCAAACCTAAAAATGCAAAAACCTGTTGAAGTGCAACAGCAGGATTAGCATAAAAATCTTCACTTCGCAAAATTAAGAACTGCTCTTTAGGAAAAAGCCTCATCCACCGTCTGATACTATAAACATAAAGACTCTTATCAAGATACTCGCACTGTTTCCAGTAAATTGCATTTTCTAAATCCGTTTCATTTGCCTTTGCTAATATCTCCATTTCAACGTTTATCGCCTCTTCAAAAGAGCGCTTTTCCGTTCCCCGTCTCACCCACATTTGATAATGAGAAAAAACTCTGGCTACAGGATTTCTCAGGATAATAATTAGCTTAACTTGCGGTAGAGATTCGTGCAATCTTTGAGCCGCTAGCGGATAGTTTAAATAGGTAGGAGTTGCCTCGCCAGTCAAAAAAAATTGTGTATTTATTTCTGGGAAAAAATGAGCATCATACCAAGCCTTACCGCGATGAAAATGTTCTGAAAAAAAACAGATTTCTTTCTCAGCAGCCGCTAAAATTTGAGGATGAGAAGTGATATACTTATAAAGAGAAGTAGTTCCACATCTAGGAGAACCGATAATAATAAAATCTGGGTTGCGTAAGTTTTCAAAATTACAATTTACTTGTGCAAGTTCGGGATGAGATACTAAAGTTTGCTTGTAAACAGCAGTTTGGTAAACCGCTATCGCCTCCTCAATTTTTCCCTGTTTTGTCAGCGCTGCCGCCAAATGGACGTAAACTAAAGGAAAGTCAGGTAAAATCTCAATAACTTGGCGATAAAGGGCAATTAAATCGTCAATTAAACTAGAATTATTAGGAAGCGGCGCATAGCGCAGAGGAAAGTAAGCAGGGGTAAAATTGGGTTGTAGGATAATCGCCTTTTGCTGAGCTGCGATCGCATCTTCTAATTGCCCATTTTGTTGTAGCGCTTTCCCCAAATTGTGGTAAGCTAAAGGCGAATCGGGATTTATTTCAACCGCCTTTCGGTAATGCGCGATCGCCTCCTCTAATTTTCCCTCTAACTTCAGCGCATCTCCCAAAGCACAATAGTCCAAATTCATGCCGGAATCCTATAATAACCGCGCATCATCACCTTAATATCTAAATGCTTCTTATCCGCCGTAGTTCCATCGTGAATCATATTCTCCGTAGGCGCAATATAAGCCTCCCCCGGTGCTATTCTCAGCTTCACCACTGGATATTCTGGATAGCGCCTCATAAATTCCTCATTCGCCGATCGCATCCAATTTTGTTGAATTCCCTCCTCGCTACCTCCCAACATCTCAAATAAAGTCATTTCTGGCAGATTAATAAATAAAAAATAACGGTCTTCCAGCCCCAAATTAACACAAATACGATTAGTTGCTTCGTGCTTGCGATTCAACGGTAATTTATCCCAATTATCAGTATGCAAACCATTATGGCAGCCTCGGTTTCTGTCAATTGTTGACGTAGTTAATCCCGGAGGCATTCCCCCAATGCCATTAATCGCAGGCGGAGAATTAGAGAAACATAAAGGAGTAAAATAGTGAATAATTTTATCTAAAGCTTCCTGGCAATTTTCGCGGATGCCAAAAGCCTTTAATTCTTCTTGAGTTGCGATCGCGCTAATACCTTGTTCTGCAAACGGAGCTAACACTTTTGAGGGCAAACGCACAATTCCTATACCAGCATAATAGGGTGGTACCTCCTCTGTCCACAGCAGTGCCGACTCCTGTGCATTTGGATATCTCCAAGGCTCTTTAGGCACAAAAGCACCATCGCAATAACCAGCACTCTCTGGTAGAATTTCTCCTGCTGCCACAGTACCAGAACTCAGCCACACCCTCGGAATTTCACTCTTATCCTTGGGAGTGCATTGAAAAATTTTAATTCCTTCCCGAAGATTGACCATCAAAGCAAAAATTATCTAAAAGTTAACAGTTAACAGTTAACTGTTAACTGTTAACTGGTAAGCTTCTATAACTTGTAAGTAGGTAGATGCAAATAAACCTTGCTGTGTAATAAGTAAGGTGGGCGCTTACCGACTACCATTTATAGCTATAAGTTACAAGTTTTTTGCGGCAAGCGCCCACCCTACGTTTAATTCTACTATTTAACAGCTAACAATTAACAGTTAACCGTTAACTACTCTAGTGCGTGCAGTGCGTACAATGCGTACAATGCGTACACAAACCCGCAACCTCAAACCCTTCTGCTGTTGGAAATTGCCAGAGAGTTTGTGTTAAACTTGCAGGGTCAACTTCTGGTCTAGGAACAGATGAAAACGTCAAGACGCGCCCCTCATCATCTGTATTTTCTACCAAAATTTCATCCTCAGCAATTTTAATACCATCTCGGTGTAAAATGCTGATGCCAAACATATTAGTCATTCCCAACTCTGACAGCTTAGCTGCAATAGCGCTGAGAAATTCTTGATTGTTGACAACTGCTTCTGAGCGTTCAACTGCCGCTGCTACCTGCTCATTATTGCGGACAAATTCTAACGGAAACCAAACCCACTCACCAGATACTTGATTTTGTTCAACCTTCCACATATAGGGAATAGCATCGCTATATTCTGTGGTCGGCTTAATGTAAGAATTGTTACCTTCAAACTCCTCAACTAGCCGCTCTTCAGCAGACAGGTTGAAGTGCTTGTGAAGCAAGCATATACCAACTTGTTTTTGCAAGCCGTAGCTGCGGATAATCGCACCCAACTCTTTCAGATTATACTTGACTAATTCAAGCCGATCTCTGACCGTGAAAAAATCCTCTAAACCGTCGAAAACTTCTGGTTTGTAAGCTGTTAGCATACGGGTTTAGTTCCTTGCAGATTAATATCTATAGTCGAACATATTTGGGATTTTGCCAAATGTCAATAGCTGAGACAGGATAAATATATTAAATATTTGTGACAGCGGTAATTTTTTAGCGTAAGCTTTGGTGAGTAAGGGCGGTAGGCATCGCACTAATACGTCTCTGGTATCGATCGCCCCTAGCAGTTTCCGCGCCGCAGGCAACCGGATGAGTAATACCCAGTTTGAGATCGCTAATAGGTCTTTAACGAAACCCCTCGCTCCTAGAGTCCTTGATGTGGACATAGATTGCTTGTAGTCTTAGATTGGCGAGTGACATTTGAGTGCGATCGCCCCCTTAGATTACAGGGATTCGCCTAGAATAGTTACTAGGCATTGTTATTTATTTTTTTTAGGAATTACGCAGTCGATCGGATAAGTGTGTCAGAGGTTGCCCCGATAACCGCACAGAAAATCTTAGCCTCAAACCCCATCCTTCATCAGCCATTCTCCATTCTTCAATCCCTATGCTTGTCTGTCTCCAGTGTCAGTTTGAGAATCCCAATAGCAACAAATTTTGTCAAAACTGCGGCACTTCCCTCACCGACAAGTTTTGCCCTGAGTGCGGTGCTAAAGTCTCTTTTAGCGCCAAACAGTGTCAAAACTGTGGTAATGCGACAGGCCAAGTATGGTGGGCAGTAGTATTGTGGCAACCAGATTTACAACCCACTCCAACTTCAGAACCCGAACTTGCAATACCTTCGGCAGACTACGCCTACGGTCAAATTCAGCAGCTACAAGACATTTTTGTTGGTGCAGCATCAACAGAAAGTTTTGTAGAGCCAGCATCAGACATAATTAGCACAGAAATATCCCCCCCCCTCCAACCCCCAGAAACAGCAGTTTTAAGCCCTCAGATCCCCCCTGATGACGAGATCGGCAACGGAGATATTGAGGATACTAGCTCGGTTAATATGCAAGGGGCTGCATCCTTCCCAGCCAACGAAGATGCTCAATTTATAGATAAATTAGAGCAAAATGCTATACCCGCTCTGGATTTCCTTAAAGGAGATAAGCCAGAAAGTGAAGAGTCTGAGACTCGGAGACTCGGAGACTCGGAGACTAGAGAAGATTTAACTTCCCCATCTCCCCCATCTCCCCCATCCTTATCTGTGGGAGATTATTTAGATACGCAGAAACGTTACCAACTATTAGAACCCTTAGTATTAAAAGCTACTGAAGCAACTGTTACGGTGTTGGTCTTAGACTGTAATCCTCTACAAACTTCCTTACTCAAAGCACTCTTAGCAGCTAAGTCAGAAATTCCTGCGACTGCACAACCCTACTTAACTCTAAAGTCAGAATTTCCCCAAAACCTGCCCAGCCTTCACGACACTTTGCAGGAAAACGGACAAGCAGTAATACTCTTAGAAGACTGCTCAGACTGGCCATTGCTATCAACACAGTGGAGCAATCCCCAAACTTCAACCCAGCAAATCTTATATTGGCTCAACGAGATGACAGAGCTTTGGGCTGCACTAGAACCCTGGCAGAGCCGTCAAAGCTTACTAGAAATGACAAATTTGCGGGTAAATCCGAATCCCACAGCCTCTTTAGCCTCAATCCGCCTGCAAAGACTCTATCCAGAAACAGCTCCATCCTCTCTAACTCTTCAAACTTTAGGAGAATTGTGGCAGGCTTTATTTAACCAGTCTCAGCGCACCCTATTTAGTGCTTTGGCCGCCCTGTTGCGCGATCTGCATCAGGGAAATATTCAAACGATAGACTTACTGCGATCGCATCTAGAAAATATGCACAGCTCACTGCAACCCGAACCAACCCCAACCTCAGCCCTCACCCACCTGCAATTGGGCAAATTTCAGCACAAGCTCGCTGATGCAGGCGACGACAGTACAACCCTCCCCTTGCCCATGCAAGTTTACCGTTTGGAAGACTGCGGACGCACAGATGTTGGTCGCCAGCGAGATCGCAATGAGGATTTTTTCACCATTTGGACTCAGACGAACAAGCTAGAAAGCTCGCTTGGTCGCATCCTTCAGATTAAAGGACTTTACATCCTCTGCGACGGCATGGGCGGACACTCCAGCGGTGAAGTAGCCAGCCAATTAGCCGTAGAAAGCCTCAAGCAATACTTTCAAACCCATTGGAGAGATGAGCTACCCTCTGCCCAAACCATCAGCGAAGCAGTGCTGTTAGCCAACCAAGCCATCTATGAAGTTAATCAAAAAGATGTTCGCTCTGGTAGCGCCCGTATGGGTACTACTCTTGTTACAGTCTTAATTCAAGACTCTCAAGTTGCCGTTGCCCACGTCGGTGATAGCCGACTTTATCGACTCAGGAGAGGAGGGAAACTCAAAAAAATTACCACCGATCACGAAGTAGGCCAACGGGAAATTAAGCGGGGTGTCGATCCGCAAACTGCATACTCCCGCCCCGATGCCTATCAGCTAACTCAAGCTCTCGGCCCACGAGATAATAATTTTGTCAAGCCAGAGGTGCAGTTTATAGAACTACTTGAAGATACCCTCTTAATTTTGGCCTCCGACGGTCTGACGGACAACAATTTCTTGGAAACTCACTGGCAAAGTAAGCTCGAACCTCTTCTCAACCCCCAAAGTAATTTGGAGCAAGGTGTGAAGGAGTTAATCGACTTAGCTAATCAGCATAATGGTCATGACAACATTACAGCTATTGTTATTCGTGTACAAGTACGACCTTACCGATTCTAAATTAGTTAGTTGTTAGTTGTTAGTTGTTAGTTGTTGGTTGTTGGTTGTTGGTTGTTGGTTGTTAGACACAATTATAACGTAGGGTTGGCGCTTGCCGCCCAAGTCTGTAACTCATAGCCTAATATAGTTATTGGCGAGCGCCCACCTTACAAGCTATAGAAGCGTTTATTTATGCCTAGCTAATTACCAATTACCAATTACCAATTACCAATTACCAATTACCAATTAACTTAAATTCTAATATTGAATGCCTCTGGTTGCTCATTTACCCAAGATTTCCCTTTACTTATAAGGGACAATTGAGGTGATATTAATTCACGTACCAGCCGCCAGAAATGTTGAATAGGAGGAATTTGCATTCTATCGTGAGTAGTGACTAAAACAACTTGGCGGCTCCAAATCGGATCGGCGATCGCCTCCGTAATCCCAGAAACCTTAGAATTAGACTGACAAGGTGCGATCGCGCGCACTGCTAAAGTAGAATCTGTACGGGCCTCCATCAAAGCCGAGTGTGGTAATAAAGCAATCAATTCACCCTGACGCACCACACCCCGAAAAGCGTCCAGCGTATTTAACTCCAAAACTGCATTCAGAGTCGAACCCATCCGCGCAAACTGCTCTTGTACCAAGCGTTGCATCCCATAGCCATCCTTAAAAACTACCTGTGGGTAGCGACTCAACTCCAACCAAGGTATCCGTTCGTATTGTATCAGGGGGTGGTTAGCAGCCATCAACACCTCAATCGGCTCATTGTAGAGCACTTCCACCAGCATTTCCGGCCCTTGAGTAAAAAAGCGATTATTCATCACGATCGCCACATCCACCATCCCATCTTTTAACACCTTCAGAGCGCGATCGCTACCCAAAGCCGTCACCCGCAACTGCACATCTGGATACTCCCGACAAAACCTTTGCAGCACAGGCGGTAGATAAGAAGCACAAATTGAGTGAATCGCCGCCACACAAAGTTCAGGTTGCTTCCCCGCCAGCAAATCAGCTAATTCTTCTGTAGCATTATTCCAAGTCAGACAGATTTTGCGAGCGTGAGGCAGCAGCCTTTCCCCCCCCAGAGTTAGCTTAGCCTGAGTAGTACGGTGGAATAAAGGCATTCCCAGCTCAGCTTCTAAAACCTGCACCTGACGACTAATAGTAGATTGGGTAACGCCGCACTTACGGGCAGCCTGCTGAAAGCTGCCAGTTTCAGCAACAGAAAGAAATGCTTGCAGTTGCTCTAGGCGCATTGAGGTTTAACTTTAAAGATTAAAATTTATTGCTCTGAATGACCTTAACCGATTTCCTCAAACAATTTAGTACACTTTGATACCGCAGAAGGCAGAAGGCAGGAGTTAGGAGGCAGAAGGCAGGAGGCAGGAATAAGGCAGGAAGAAGACAGGAGTTAGGAGGCACGAGGCAGAACTTGGAATTCTGAATTGTATATTCTGAAGACAGAAGTGTGGAATATTTGCAACACTAGAAATTAGGAACTAAGAACCGACAACGACTGACTAAACTGCAAAGGACAAGCCGAAATGTTGGAATCTATTAATAATATGCTCTTTAATGAAAATTTTATACCGCACGGTCACTGTTACCTCTGGCAGCGAGAGCTAGTAGGGCTGCACCTGCTGAGCGACTTATTAATTGCCCTAGCTTATTATTCAATTCCCGCCTTGCTCGTGTACTTTGTTTACAAACGGCGCGACGTACCCTTTAGTTGGATATTCTTACTGTTCGGAGCCTTCATCATCTCTTGTGGCACTACTCACATCATGGAAGTCTGGACACTATGGCATCCAGCTTACTGGCTATCCGGCACGATCAAAGCCATTACCGCTGCAATCTCCCTGTACACAGCAGCCGAACTGATACCATTAATGCCCAAAGCTCTTGCCCTGCCTTCACCCGCACAATTAGAAGCAGCAAACCGGGCCCTCACCGCTGAAATTGCTGAACGCGAGCGAGTAGAAGTCGCCCTATACAGGGCTAATATTGAACTCGAAAGCCGTGTCGAAGCACGCACCGCCGAACTTAGGCAAAGCAACAACCTATTGCTGAACGAAATAGCTTCCCGAAAACAGGTAGAGGAGTCACTACAAGATGCTCTCCAGAAACTAACTTTCCATTTTGAGAACACGCCGCTAGCAGTAGTCGAGTGGGATAGCACCTTTCATCGAGTCTGTCGGTGGTCGCCCGCTGCTGAGAAGATTTTTGGGTGGACTGCACAGGAAGTAATGAATTTGCAGGGTAGCGATTGGAACTTCGTCTTTACTCCAGACGCAGAGGCCGTCAGCAAAACCACAGCCCGGTTGAGAGAGGGCGCTGAATCGCGCAATATTTCGTCCAACCGTAATTATAGAAAAGACGGAGCTATTGTTTATTGCGAGTGGTATAACTCGGCTCTGTACGATGACGCTGGCTCCTTAGTGTCGGTGTTATCTCTAGTTCTGGATGTGACGGAGCGCTATAGTTTTCTGGAAGCTCTGCGTCAGTCAGAGGCGCGGTTTCGGATTGCTGCGGAGTGCGCCAGCGATTTGATTTATGAATGGGATCTTAATACTGGCATCGTCCTGTGGTTTGGTCATATTGACGAAGCTCTCGGATATGTCAAAGCTGAATTTCCAAGGACGAGAGAGGGTTGGCTCAATGCCATTTACCCCGACGATCGCGATCGCCTTTGTGTGGCTGCCGAACAGCATTTGCAGACCCACGAACCCTTTTTTGTGGAGTATCGCATCCAGCAGCAAGATGGGACGTTTCTTTACTGGATCGATCGCGGTACTGCGGTGCGAGATGATACGGGCAAGGCTTACAAATGGATTGGGGTGACAAGCGATATTAGCGATGCCTACGCCGAACTTCGCTTACGCAAGCAAGCAGAGGAAGGAGCTAATTTTCTCGCTGAGGCGATCGCTGTGCTCGCTTCTTCATTAGATTACGAAACAACGCTGCAACGCTTGGCAGATTTGGCAGTACCGCAATTGGCAGATTGGTGTTGCGTGCATTTGGTGGAACCCGAAGGAGCGATTCGCTTGGTGGCAGTTGCCCACAGCGATGCTCAGAAAGTAGAGCTGATGTGGGAGATAGAGAAAGGCCAGCCGATTGACCCCCAAGGACGGCACGGAGTGGCGAAGGTGTTGCGGACGGGGGAATCCAAGGTATATGCAAATATTCCCGACGCAGTGCTCGAAGCAGTTGCTCCCAATGAGGCAGCCCTCTCTTTGCTGCGCGAGTACGATTTATTATCAGCGATGTGCGTCCCACTCATCGCTCACGGGCGCAAACTGGGAGTTATTTCCTTACTGTGTGGGGAGTCGGGCCGACGCTATGGACGAACTGAGTTAGATTTAGCAGAACGTCTAGCTCACCACGCCGCGATCGCGATCGATAATGCACGGCTTTACTGGGAAGCTCAAGAAGCCAACCGCATCAAGGACGAATTTTTAGCAACGCTTTCTCACGAATTACGAACACCTCTGAATGCAATTTTGGGGTGGTCGCAAATATTACAGCAGAAAAAGCTAACTCAGGAAAAAATGGCGATCGCTCTAGAGACAATTGAACGCAATGCTCGTTTGCAGGTGCAGATGATCGAAGACCTCCTCGATGTTTCCCGGATTCTGGCAGGTAAGATTTCCCTGAAGTTGGGGCCCGTTGAACTGGTGGGAATCATTGAAGCCGGGCTCAATACCCTGCGTCCTATTGCTGAAGCAAAAGGAGTTCAACTTTTGAGTTTCTATGATGAAAGAGTGGGGCTAGTTTTTGCGGATACTAATCGCTTGCAGCAGGTAATTTGGAATCTACTTTCCAATGCACTCAAGTTTACCCCCAACGGAGGGCAGGTAGAAGTGCGGCTAGGACTGGGGATGGGGGATTGGAGGGAAGGGGGAGATGGGAAGGAGAAGGAAGATGAAGAGATGGAAAAGGCAGGAAATTTAGTTACTATTCAAACTCAAAACCGCGATCGTGAAGCCTACCCAAAGGGTTTAGCGTTGGAAGTGCAACCAAGCAATCTCAAAACTCAAAATTTCCTATCTTCCTCTATTATTTCTTATGCAGAAATTCAGATTACCGATACAGGAATTGGTATCAGTCAGAAGTTTTTACCTCATGTTTTCGAGAGGTTCCGTCAAGCTGACAGTACCACAACCAGATCTTACGGAGGGCTGGGACTGGGCTTAGCGATCGTCCAACATATTGTGACAATACATGGCGGTACAGTACACGCTGAGAGTGCGGGAGAGGGAATGGGGGCAACTTTCACGATCAGGCTACCACTGCTCGAAAGAAGCAGATAAGTAGAAGGAAGAAGGAAGAAGGAAGAAGGAAGAATGTCCTAACTACCAAGAAGGTTGCTATAAATAAATGTAATCATGTCATTGCGAGCTCCGCGAAGCAATCGCAAAGCTTTGAGATTGCTTCGCTGGGCTCGCAATGACAGTGTTTATTTTTGTCTAGCTACTTAGTTACAATTAACTTTGATTAGCAAGAGTTGTAGGCGCAATCGCACCATCTTTGTCTCCTTCTCCCAATTTATCCAAAATCTCCACAATCTCTCTTTCAAAAGTAACTTGAGCCCGATTTGTACGCCCTCCAATATAAAGACGATCGCCCTTTTGTAAAGCCCAAATCTGCGAGTGAGATACATAACTCATCATCACGCTCAGCATCAGTAAACCAAAGCCCGTATAAACTAGCGGTATCCCCGGATCGGCTTTAATTTGCAACCCTGTGCTACCAATAACTTCGTCAATAGTTAACATCACTCCGTTAACTTCTGTTGCCATTCCCGCACGCACAGTAGTTAGCAACTTGCCGTCAGAACCATAAATTAGCAGAGTTCCTTGTAAGTCTTTGGCTAACAGAGAAACCCCTGCGCTCAAATCTGGTTTTGTAGGAATCCAAGTTCCCCAAATGCGCCCTTTTCCCTGAGTATCTAACTGAGCCATTGGTAGTTGTAAAACGGGGCTTTTATTGATGCGTACTCGCACTCCAGCAATTCCCCAATCTGCCTGATAAATAGTGACTCCGCGATATCTTAGAGGTTTATTAACGTAAATTGTTTGTTTGTCAACTTCTTTCCCTTCTTCATCCAAAACTGAGAGGTCAGAATAAAATTGATCGATATTCCCATCTGGTGTATAATCTATCCAGAAGCGATTCACCCGCAATCCCCAATCTTTAGGTATTTGCGCCTCTGCCCAAGGCCCCGCATCGGTAATATTTTTAATCTGAAATATGTCGCCACTGGCCACTAATTCTTGACCGAGAAATCCTGTCATTGTTCCCCAGATGGCACCAGCTAAAATAATTAACATACTGGCGTGAACGATAATCGGCCCAATCTTTCCAACTATGCCTTTCCGAGCATAAAGTGTATCGCCTTCGCGAAATACGCGATACCTACGTTTTTGCAATATTTCCTCTAGGGAATTTAAGGAAGATGTTTCTAATTCTGCACTCAAAGCTAACTTTTCAAACTGTCGCGATTCTTCATAAAATTTCCAGCGACGGGCGGCTTTTAAGGCGGGAAATTGTCGAGTAAATGTACAAGCAGTTAAGCTAGTTCCAAATAAAATTAGAATTGACAAAAACCACCAAGTACGGTAAACGTGGTCTAAGCCTAGAATTAGCAAAACTTTCCAAGTTAGGAAACCAAATAAGGCAGGATGTTCGGGATAGTTAGCTTGGTAAAATTGGACTGGTTGACCTTGTTCGACGATCGTACCGCTGATGCTGAAAATTGCGATCGCTAGTAGTAAAATAATTGCTAATCGTAAATCGGCTAGCACTGGCAATAATTCTCGGCGGAAAAATAGCTTAGGAGTGTTTACCCAGTGGGAAATTTTAGATAGAAATAACTCTTTTGATGGCATGGTAATTGGTAATTGGTAATTGGTAATGGCTAATGGCTAATGGCTAATGGCTAATTGCTAACTGCTAATTGCTAATTGCTAATTGGGGAAAGGGTTTCCTCATCTCCTCTGCTCCCCCGCTCCCCTGCTCCCCCTCTTTCCCTCTTTCCCTAGCCCCTAGCCCCTAGCCCCTAATCCCTTCTTTGGTAAATTAAGTAATGGGTGCTAACCGCGATAGCAGAGAGAAAACGCCAAATCCTACTAATAATACTCCGCTAACTGGGGTAATCCAACTAGACCAGCGACGTAACTCTAGCAGCTTTTTAATACTAGCAGTAAAAGTACCTGCTAAGATCAGGGGCATGACATAGCCAGCAGTGTAGGATAATAGTAAAACTGCTCCTAAAATTGTATCTCCTGTGGTAGAAATCCAGGCTAACAATGTAGCTAAAACAGGGGTACTACAGGGAGAAGCTACCAAACCGAAGGTTAAGCCTAATAAATACGAGCGTACACCGGCTGGTAAATCTTTTGCAATCCAACCAGCAGCGTCAAATGATGGCAATTGCAACGGCAATGCTTCCAGTAAATTCAGTCCCATTAAGATGGCGATGATGCTGACGATGATTGGCAAGCCTATGCCAATTTGACCGTAGACTTTCCCAGCAAATGATGCTAAGATACCTAAAGCTGCAAGGGTTGTTGCTAATCCCAAGGAAAACCAAGTAGACTGGGCGACAGCTTGAATGCGGCTTTTAGCTTCATATCCGCCAATGTAGCCAATGGTAATCGGCAACATGGAAAGCATACAGGGGGTTAAGCTGGTGAGCAATCCTGCAAGAAATATGACTCCGATGCTGACGCTGCTAATATGTGTCAGTTGAGTTTTAACTAAGGCGTTAGCAAATTGCGCTATTTCGTAAAGTTGGGTTTGCAGGGTTTCAATCATCGGACTTGGTACTGTTCTGGATTCTGTATAGGATTGTAACGGAAATGAAGTCAATAGTTATGAGTGATGCCGATCGCTAATAGTGTTAACCCATATCACACTTAAGAGTTGATCGCAATCGCTCGCTTATCTCATAATTGTCACAATCTGTCAAGACTCCTATCACACAGCACTTTCGAGAAATAAATTACATTAAAAAGTGTTAATATATTTTATAACCTCCAATTAGCCACACTTGAGGAATTCTACGATGTTGTATCAACCTATTTTTGGCGATCGCGCCCTAAGCGAATCCTTATACCGCACCTTAATCAATCGCTTCCACGACTCTTTAACCGTTTCAGCACAAGTCCTATTAAATGAGTGTATTCTAGGTTTTGCCCCCAGCCCCGATGGAGTCAAAACCTTTTTTATTGTCGCCCCCTCCCTTGGGGTTGCAGAGGAACTAATCGAAGAAATCGATAGCCTTGTGAACCGAGTTGCTACACTCATGGCAGGAGTAGGAATATTAGCAATTTGCCTAAATCCCTCTGAAAATCAGGGACAGCAACCCAGGGATACAAAAGACACAGGGAAATTTCCCCCAGAGTATATGGCCTGCAAATTCTTCTCCATCCCTTTTGAATATGAAATGGCTGATGTTTAAATTTTAACAGCTAATCGCTAACTACTATCAATAATAAGTAATTAGCAATTAACCATCATCGCTGATACTTTTCAAACAAAGGTTGTAGTTGAAAAGTGGATAGCGGTTTACCATAGGGTGCTTGTACCTGAGCTTTGTTAGCTTGTGCATCTGCTGCTAAAGTTGCTTTTGGAGTCAAGATATATCGACCCTGATAAGTTCTGGTATCGGCAGTTAAGCGAAATTCCAAATCTCGGTTATAAGTATCCTTGGTATATTGAAGATGCAATCGAGTAATGAAAGCTCGTTCCTGGTTCATCCCCAATTCTTTTAACTCTTGGGCATTTAAAGGTGATGTACTGCAAGGATCGCAGGAACCTGTATCCCAAGCATATTCTGTTACTACAGCTTCACGACCAACTGCTTTAATCGTAGTCGTCAGTAAACCTTTATAAAATTCCCCAAATTTGGATTCTATCTCTTCAGGAACGCCAAAGTTACTGGGAATCATTACATTAGTATAATTCTTGGCTTCAGCTCTGCCTTTGTCGCTCAGAAAGTAAACAATAATATCTTGAGTGCCTTCTGAGTTAATTTTTCCTAACTGAAATGGTAGCATAATTTGGTTAGAATTTGCCACTGTAAATTGTAATGGTCGCAAGTTTTGGAAGCCTAGTCTTTGCTGTTCTTTAAAATTAATCCGAACGACAAAAAAGTAGAGTTTTTGGTCGATATAGGGTTTGAGATAACGAGCAGCATTATTAGGAAGTCTATACTTATTTTGCCTCAGCCAAGTTTCTAAAGCATTGGACTCAGTTGCACTCAGAATCACAACGTCATACTCCCCGACAGTAAAGCGTTCAACAACTGTTACGGGTGCCCGATCTCTTTTGGTTTCAGTTGCGCTTCTGGGGGCTCCAGCGGGTGCATTCTGTCGGAAATCTTGATATCGAACTAGGCGAGGTGCGGTAAAATCATCTAAGCGTTGAAATAGTTTAGCATCTATGACTTTGACATCTTGCTTTTTCAGGACTATGGGCACTGGCAAAACTAGAGCAAATTCTTTGGGATCGCCTTTGTAGTCAAAGGCTAGACTATAAGTAGTGTCGTTATTTCGATGTGCGATCGCAACTTCAGAACGGTTATTGAATAGCTGTGCATCGACTTTGGCGACAAAGAAACCGCAGAAAGCTAAAACACTTCTGGCATTCACGGATAGTAAAGCCAGAAGCACGGTTAAACTTAAAGATAAATTTCTTAAACTTTTAGACATAGAGCAATTTTCCTCCCAGACTTATATGAACAACAGCTTACCACACCCAAGCTCACTTTTTGCTTTATTAAGCTTACCCTCAAAGCAGTTGCGATTAAATCTTAACTTATAAATAGAAATAAGAATCTAAAACATTGCTAATTTAAGTCAACTATTTTACAGAAAGATATTTAGCTTATGTTTAAATTATTTACGAAGTTTATAGCATTTATCATCCAAAATTTGGAAGAATACATCATTGAAAACAGTCCTGTGAATGATGAGATTCTGCGACAGATTTTCGGGATCTATACCTTGATTAATCGCCTCAATTTGACCTTAGATAAATTCGTAGATGTTCTTGAAATCTGGCAAAGAGATTTTTATCATGGTGGTCAGGTTCCCACTTTTGCATTAGTAATATACATAATTTAATGGTACTAATAAATAACGATCTGCGTCATCTTATCAATCTTATTTGCAGTCACAATTCCCCCTCAAATGCCGAACTAAATAACTTACTAAATTATCAATTTCGCGGCGATCCATACTGCTCAAAAGTCGATGTTTTTGACATCTGGATGCGAATCATTAACCGAAATGCCAACGATCGTTTTTGTGGTTGGATTAGCCACTATAGCGACACCGAAGGCAAAACACTTGATGTTTATGGTAAAACTAATTATTTTCTTCCTTTAGTAAAGCGACGGACGCTATTTATTCCTAATTATAGTCTGTTGTTACTAGAAGTAAAAGATACCTCTAGCCTAGACAATTTATCTCAAAGTCAATGGGCAAAAAATATTAATATTTACGGTCAAACATTACCTGAATGGCAAGGTTATGCACTGAAATTCTTGCCAGAATTTCCACAAGAATTTCCGATCGAAATGGAAGGATATACTAGCTTGAAAGATAATCACTATGCCTTGATGATTGAAGTTCCAAGGCAAGAGGAGATGGTGACAAATATCATTGCATCTATCAA